>DXJL01000056.1 GCA_019057635.1 Candidatus Heimdallarchaeota archaeon | reverse complement strand
TCCCTTATGATGAGAAAGACGGTCTACGGAGGTTTGATGATCCAGGTTACTGGTTCGGACAACTTATGATGACAGTTGCACTTACTGACCATTAATATATCCATGGGCACAAAAATGGCGCCATTATCAGTTACCAAATCATTTAGAGATCTTAATAGGTTAGATTTTCGACTACTTTCAGTAATTGAAATTCTTATGGCAAGACATGAATTTGTTCCCATCGAAGAAATAATTCGTTTTATGAAATACACCGAGAAGAAAATTCAATTATCATTAAAACGATTAAAAAAAATGAACTTAGTTTTCATTGTTCAACGCCATTATTTAGGAACAGCTTTAACTTTCATTGGGTATGATGCCTTAGCATTAAAAGCCCTTGTAGAAAAGAATGTATTAGCACAGTTAGGACCAGAAATTGGCGCTGGTAAAGAGAGCAATGTGCATCTTGGGATGGATGATGAAGGTAAAGAATTTCTTATCAAATTTCACAGACTAGGTAAACTCGATTTTCGGGCAACTAGAAAAAGTAGAGCCTTCATTGCGGAGAAACGACACCTTTCGCCCTTATATGAAAGTCGGCTATCTGCAGAAAGAGAATATAAAGCGTTGAAAGCGCTTTATACCAAAGGGGTTAGTGTACCAGAACCAATAGCTCAGAATAGGCATCTAGTAACAATGAAAATTATCCAGGGACAAGATCTCTTTCGAGTAAGAAGGAGTGATTTTGGTTCTGAGGAGGAAATAGCCATCCTTTTCCAGAACATCATTCAAGAAGTTAAGAAGTGTGTCCAGCACGGATATATTCATGGCGATTTAAGCGAACATAATATTCGTTTAAATGAAGATGAATTCCCTGTTTTAATAGATTGGCCTCAGTTTGTGGGCACAGAAGAATCTCAAGCAGAAGAAATTCTGACTCGTGATTGTCAGAATATCTTAAATTTTTTTGAGAGAAAATTCCTAGTGAAAATTCATTATGACATGTCAGAAATAATACAAATATTGGATTGATAGCACAGATAAATTGGTTTACTCATTATGAAGAGTTCATTGATCATCTTTGGTATAGACGTTTTAGCATTTAAGGAAAGAGGGAAGAAAACGTCGCGGGTGTATTCATTAGTTATTATGAGTACTGATCATCTCGAGAAGCATACCAAAATTACCAAGCGACAATTATTAAAGAAAATTCAGGATATTAAGCCAGACTACATCGCAATTGACAATATCTTTGAGTTAGCTCCAAATGCTCAAGGGATCATTAGATTACTCGAACTAATACCTCCCACCTCCCTACTAGTACAAGTGACTGGAAATCCCCGTACTGGGATGGAAAAATTATCGCATCTCATTACGAAACATAATCTCAGGAAAGATCTAAGTTTTTCTTATAACTCTCAAAAGTTATCAGCTATTGAAGCTGCTGAAGTGGCTGCTAAATTGTGTGTTAAACAAGTTGGCCACATTGTCGAGGCTTTCGAAGAAGAAATCAAGATTGGAATAACAAGAAAGAAATCACCTGGAAAAGGGGGTTGGTCAGCCCCTCGTTTTGAACGTGTTAGTAGAGTAGCAGTCCAACAGGCCGCAAAAGAAGTAGAATCGGTTCTCAAAGAGAAGAATCTGAAATGGGACATTTTCAAATATCCACAAAAGCGTGTTTATCTGATTCAATTAGAAAACGAGTTAATTGCATCAATTCAAATGAAAACTAAACAACTAAATACAGATTTAGTGAAGGTTATAGTTCAGAGGGTGACTAGGGCCACTTTAGACTTTAAACCACTGGATGTGGCTATGGCCCCTTCAGTAAAATCATTAAAAAATATTATTCTAGGACTAGACCCAGGTACAACAACAGGAATTGCTATTTTAGATTGTAATCGTGGAAATGTCCTCTATTTGGGGTCAAAACGAGAATGTGGTATTTCAGAAATCATACGTATTTCTACCAGATATGGAAAAGTTAGTTGTGTTGCTGCAGATGTTATTCCCGCACCGGCTATGGTCGAACGAGTAGCAAAGATAACGGGGGGTAAATTATTAACCCCTTCAGTACTTGCTACTGTTTCTCAAAAACGATCCTATTTACAAGATTATTCTGACTTAACTGTGAATTATAGTCATCTGAACTCTCATGAAAGAGATGCTTTATTTGGAGCACTTAAAGGCTATAATCTCCTCAAATCCCAGTTTCAAAAAGTTAAAAGAGTAATAGAGGAAACACATCCATCTTTAATTTCCCATCTCTCTGAGATACAGCGGTTGGTTCTTGCAGGATATAGTATAAGCAATGCAATATCTTTAATACATGGAAGAGAGGATTCTTTTGTTACAGAAATTAAAGAGACCGATTTTAAGCATTTGATTACTTCGTTGAAAAATGAAAATATCCAATGGCAAACCAAATTTGAAATTATGTCGGAGGAAATGGATAAACTTGACCAAGAAGTAAAGTATTGGCGGAACCAATCACGAGATCAGAGTTGGAAAATAAAACGATTAAGTACTTCACTTGAGAAGACCAAAGTCAGAAATTCCAGACAGACTCGAAAAAAAGTCACTGATGTCGTTGAAAGAGAAGTCGGCCAGATCAAAGAGGAAAATAAATTATTTCGACAGACGATCAGAAAGAACAAGTTAGAAATAAAGCAATTAAAAGAAATTAAGAATTTTTGGGTTCAAGGTCATGAGTTTCCTCTAAAGCCTCTAAAATCTTTTTCTGATTCATCGATTCGGGATACTAACACCAATTATGGATTACATGAGGGTGATATTGTATTAGTGCTTGACCCTAGTGGTGGAGGAGCACAAACGGCGTTCAAGCTAATTGATTTTGGAATAAGAGGGGTAATTATACCAGAAGAAAGTCCAAAATTTTCCGATCAAGCGTTACTAGTTTTTAATGAGAATTGTGTTCCTTGTCTTGAACTACCATTGAGTGAGTATGCCAATAGAGATCGGACTTCTATTGATCCACCGCTTGAAATTTGGGTGTACAATGAGCTTTATCTGACCGATATATCAGTCAAGGAGGAGATTAGGAAGCAGGAGCTGCAATTACAGGAGAAATTGAGGCGAAAACGTATGTCTTTGCTCATTAAGAAGAAAGTCGCTTTACGAAACACTCGTGTGGATGAATTTAGTTTTGAAAATATATTAAATGACTTTAAAGAAGAATATATCGCAATGTATCAATTTCCTGATTCTATTCTTTATCAAGAATCATTTTCAGAAGAAGAGTGATTTTCCTCAGTATAGGTGAAGAAACATTTTTAGAATTTATCAAAATGAGAGGAATTTGATCTTATTTTTACTATATTCGAATTTTGAGGAACCAGTAACATGTCCAATCCATTACAAACATTAGAAAAATCAGTCGGCAAAACAATCACCGTTACATTGAAAAGTAATCAGTCCTATACGGGACGATTAAAAATAACAGACCAATATATGAACTTAATTTTAGAAAACTGTTCTGAAATGGAGGATGGAAAAATAACTAAACGATATGGACGAGCGTTTCTTCGGGGAAACAATATCCTTTATATAAAGGTTGATTAAAATTTTAGGTCTCCTGTAATTGTAATGGAATAGAAAATTTCTACTTATTCGTTATTTAATCAAGGCTAATATTTTTGATTCTAGAACGGATCACTTTCTGTCGATATTTAATTTCGTGCAACATATATTTTTCTTTATCAAAGCCATATTCAATTAGCAAGGACGCTAAACTTGTAGCATACGCGATTGCTTCCAATTCATCTTCAAGAATTTGTAAAAAACTTATAAAACTGTATAAAAAGACATCTCCCGCCCCAGTTTCATTAATTACATTATTTACAGGATACGATGGGACGGAAAATATATTAATCTTTTCCAAAGTAGTACTCTTTATTCCTAACAGTGCTCCCTTCCTCCCTTTAGTAATAATCACGTAATTCGAAGCAATTGCTAATAGTTGCTGAGTAATATCTACAAGGTCATTTCCCAACCCAAGGAGTATAGCTTCGCTGTCAGCAAGTTTAATGCAATTGATTTGTGATAAAATTTCACGAGAAAACCATTCAGAGTAGAATATCTTCCCGTCAGATGAAATCTTTCTGAAACATCCTTGAGGATCAAAAACTAAGAAGCTACCCTTATTTCTTAAGAAAGAGAAGATTTCGTATGAATTAAATTCTTGGTAAACTGAACTAATAATAAGTATAGGAGGCTTATCAAATTGCCATATAAATGGATTACAATTGAACTCACCTGGAGGATCAAAAAGCATTAAGTTCCTTTCAGTAGATGGTCGGGAGTAATCTAGTATGAAATTTGGGCTTTTATAACGAGAAATTAATTGACTATTTTTCTCCTCAAAGATCGAAAGATTATCCAGCAATTCCCTTGTTTGTTTAGAAATATATGCAAATAGAATAGGTTCTTCCATAGCAGGTATTAGTTCCCTGAAAATGTTAGAAATAAACAACATAAATGTGGGAGGCCCCCCAAGCGATAGATCAGAGTTTTTAGCATTGATTGAAAAGGATCTTTCTGATTCTGAAGTAATAATTTTGTCTAGAACAAACAAACCAAGAATAACTTTTTTACATGAAGTATCCATTTTGATTCTCTCAGGTCTGTGAGTTAAATTCTTTCTAACTCCCATCAATAAAATCGATCCGTTGTATTGGTAATTTCTAGGATTTTCTACAAGAATCAATTCGAATTCTAGCTAAAAATCCCTGATTAAAGAATAATGAAAATCACTTTCTTCTGATTCGAGGTTTAGTAAGGTTTAAATCATTACCCGATGATAATTACCTAATTAGAGCTTATTAGTCGTAATGACCAGTATCTCCATTTAAAATCTTATATCAAATACAAAAAATATAATCAATATTGTGAGAACCTTTCTGAAGGTGAAAAAATGGCCTTTGCACTTACAGTTGAGCAAAAAAAGAAATTAATCAAATTGTTACAAGAAATCGTACGTTATGCTGATTTAGAAGCGTTAGCACTAGTTACTCGTACTGGAATGAGTGTTGCATTCTTTTCAGAAAAAGACGCCGATCCAGATTTATTCTCCGCCCTTTCAGCTGCAGTTCTTTCTACAGGTGGAATGGTTGTTGACAGAATGGATCATGGACAATTGTGGGAAGTCTTGGTTCGTGGAGAGAAGGGTTACACAGTATTAAGTTCTGCAGAAGATTTTATCCTAATTGGTGCATCCAATGAAGCACATTCTCTCGGACTAGCAATACGTGTTCTTCGACGTTATAGTCATAAAATCCCTGAAATATTTAAAGAAGAGGAAAAAGACATTTCTAGCCTTGTTTCAGAGCTAAAAGATCTTTTGAGTTAATCAAAACACTATCTAAAACAGGAATGCAATTTCTTTGCCCTCCCTTTTTTTTATTCTGTCTTTAATCAATTTTTTAGTCGTCTTCAGCCTTGGTTTCTATGATAGCTATCTTTTACTACTGTCTTTATTACCGTGGACTATTGTATTTTATACAATATTAAACTTTAAAGGCATCAGTTTCACGCATAAAGACCCCCTTTACCAATATTCTGGCAAGTTATACTGGACTGGGAGAGGATCCTTTCAAGCAACAATTATCGCTTCCTTGAATTTAATTATCTCAGCACTAATAATTTCAAATGAATCTCTGTCGCAATTTGATATGCAATTTGGCCAATTTTCATCGATTATGATTTTATTTCTTCTACCAATGCCTGGCTTTCTTCTTTTCATTATGAATGGGAAAAATCAAGAACATTTATACGAATTAATTAGTGAGAAAATTCTGTCCTCTGATGAGGCACCATACTTCGTTCTCCTGACAAATGAACTCTTAACAAAGTACCAACGGTATTCAGAAGAGTATTTTAAACAGGTGAATGTTATAAGAAAAAGTGTTTACGAGTTTTTAACAGGAGAAATTCCCCAAGTTTCTGCTTTTTTTGATTTGGATCAATCGTATCACTTAAATTTAGAGAATTTAGCCATCTTCGTGACAAAGAAAACCATTGCTCCAGTCATGGGAGAGATTAAAAACACCGATTAAAAACATGAAATAGAGTGTTATTACCAAATTAACCAATTCTTTTACCGTATTCTCATATATTAAAGGTGGTCTCGTAATGGGTAAAAAACGAAAATCTGGTGGCCGAAGTAAAGGCGGGAAAGGTAGCTTAGGTAAAGTTCAATGCTCTTCATGTAGGAGATTAGTCCCAAGAGATAAGGCCAAGCGTAAGACTAGCTATAAAAACTTAGTAGATTTCACGATTGCTAAGGAATTACGTCAAGCTGGAACTCAAATCGCTCGGGTCCCATATATTCGATATTTCTGCGTTTCCTGTGCAATTCACAGACATCAAGTGAAAATCCGATCTGCAGACGAACGTAAGTCAAGATGAGTAAATTCCCCTTCCAGTCTTAAATTCTGAAAATAAACAGTAAAACTGTTTAAAATTAGAAAAGACTTCCTCCATGACAAACTAAGTAATGAATCTGGTTTCCAATAAATTCTTATTAATCTAACTATTGTCTCCTAATCTACTCTAGAAAGTGCTTTTTACAAAACATGTGAAGTTAATTTTACTGGATCCGTGGCTCAGCATGGATAGAGCGTCTGCCTTCGGAGCAGAATGTCGTGGGTTCAAATCCCTCCGGATCCGTTTATTTTTTTAATAAATAATGTTCCGATTCTTCCTCAGATATCAAAAAATAGATACTTTCCTAAAGAAAAACAATGAAGGAAAAATAGAAGAAAAAATAAACTCATAAAATTAGAGTTTATCGTAGTAATCTTCTGCCTTTGGAGGATTAGGGTTGTGGAATCCTTTGCGTTTTCGAGTTTCCATTACAAATTTGCGAGCTATCCCACCACCTTGTTCTTCTTCTTTTGTGGGATCTCCAGGTACCTTTTCCCAGTGATCAAAGACCATTTGAGAAAATGCGAAGCCTGAAGTCTCAGAACGTAAATCAGTGGTAATTCCGAAAGATTCCGAAACTGGAACTTCTGCAATGATGACATTTAGGGGGGTTCCTTCTCGTTTTTGAGTATCCATAACTCTACCTCTTCTCTTTGTAAGAACTTTAAAGACATTACCGAGGTATTGCTCTGGAACTTGAACTTGAACCTTATAGACAGGTTCAAGGAGTATAGGAGACGCCAATAAAACTGCACCAAAACATGCTCTTCGCGAGACAGGCATTGTTTGCCCCGCTCCTCGGTGCACAGGATCTTCATGAAGCTTAACATCTTCTAATAAAAATTTAATACCGAAAAATGGTTCACCACATAAAGGACCTTCCTTTCCTGCCCAACGGAACCCTTGAATAAGATAATCCTTTACTTCGCGTAAGTATTGGACACCTTTAGTTGAATCAATGTAGAAATTTGGATCATTTTCAGCTGGGCCCATACCCAATACTTTACGACCGACTTTGACATCCCATCCAGCCTGATCTCGCAAAATTTGTCCCATCTCTTTTCGATCTGTGTATTGGTGTATAGTTCCAGCTTCAATGAGTTTAATGACATCTTTTTCTAATGGGGCCGCTCGAACCCATAATCGATTATGTTTATTGGGAGATTTTGCTAGAGCTTGGTGAGAGGATTCACCTGCTACTGATTCTCGGAAAACAACGATAGGTTCACTTTGGGTAACTTCAATTTTTTGTAAATCTTGTAGATCTTTCACAGCAATTTCTAGATGAAGTTCACCTGTTCCAGATAACAAGAATTCACCAGTTTCTTCATTAACTTTGGTTTTAAGCGAAGGATCAACCAATTCCATAAGTTGTAATCCCTCTGCAAGCTTGGGCAGCTCACTAGGAGATTTTGCTTCAATTGCGATCGTAACTACTGGTTCTACTGCATAACTCAGAGCTTGGAATGGAAGAACCGTCTCTAAACTTGTAATAGTACTACTGGCTGTCGCTCCGCGGAGTCCTTGCAAAGCAATAATGTTCCCTGCCGGAATAAAGTCGACTTTTTCCGCCTTCGCTCCCATTAGCATTGACACTTGTTGTATATTCGTGGTAAATGTTCTTTCTTTACTTCCTGGTTTGTATCCAGGCAGAAGTGCAGTTATCTTTTGTCCTGCTTTAACTGTCCCAGAGAAGACTCTACCCATTGCAATTATCCGTTTTGCTCTCCCAGGGATCATTTTAGATATAGAGATCATTACTGGAGCATCAGAATCACAGCTCAGAAGACCCTTTCCTTCAGCTGACTCGAAATCCCCCTTCCAAAAACTTTTAAATCGATACTTCTGCGCCTCGATGGGAGAAGGGCAGAAATTTGCTACCATATCTAGTACAGCTTTTTCTACTGGTAACCATTTCTCCAATAATGCTTTAGCGATCCTTTTTGGAGGTTCGAGCCATACTCCCTCGTCTAAACGAAGTCCTAATTGCTCTGCAACCTTTTTTAACGAAACAGTATCATTTTCTTCGGCTTTTTCATAGATTTCATAGGTTGGTTTAAGTACACCATTTACGAAGTTATTCTTCATCCACAAATTCTTAATCAATTTATCTTTGGGTTGACCAGTTTTTTCGTGCCAAATATCTGCAAGTGCTGGTATAGTCAGACCAAAACGATGAATGGCAGATCCAAATGCAACTGTTCCCTCTCTAGGATCAACTCTCCATATCTTCTTGAATTCAGGAGGAGCATATGTTTCAATTAACAAGTTGAAATCACTAATTATCTTTTTAAACTGTTCGTACGCATTTTCGGGTGTCATACGCATTTCAGTTATTAATCGATCGACTTTGTTAATGATAAGGACGGGACGAACGCGTTCAGCAAGTGCTTGTTGAGTTACAACCTCCGTTTGAACCATGACCCCTTCGACAGCATCCACTACGACGAGAGCTCCGTCTACAACCCGTAAAGCTGATGTAACCTCGCCAGAAAAATCTACATGTCCAGGAGTATCTTGTAGATTTACAAGGTAAGTCTGTTTGTTTAATTCATGGACTAGAGAGATTCCTGTAGTTTTAATAGTAATTCCTCGTTCCTGTTCATCTTCTCGTGTGTCTGTTGCTCTAGCTTCTCCAGCTACTTTGTCTGCTAACAATCCACTTGCAGCAAGAAGCGAATCTGTAAGTGTACTTTTCCCATGGTCGATGTGAGCGATAACTCCTAGGTTTCGTACAAATTCTCGATGAATGAGAAGTTTTTGAGCTTCTTCGATAGTAAATTTTGGCATTTGATATTACTCCATAACAACGCTAATAGAATAATTAGTTAGTATTAGTTTAATTAGTTAACATACTTTCATTTACGGTATAGTTCATAAAATGGGGACTGAAAGCATGCAGATCTTCAATCTGGAAATTTTAGAATTAATATATTTACTTTAACAATGATTTGGATAATAAGGAATTTCGGAGGGAATAGTATAATCGCTCCCAAATATTTATTTTTCTTAAATTTTTTGGTAAAACAGGATGGTAGTAGATAAGGAAAAGGTAAATGCGCTTCTTCTTGAATTTCAGAAGTTATTAAAATCTTATCGTCCAAACAATTCTGAATTGCAATTGATAACAAGTAAAATTAGCAATATGACTCAGAGAAATCTCCTCAAACAACAAAAAAGACGGTACACGGGAAAAACTCAGAGAAAGACCGCGCAACCTGCTTCCTCAAACAAGAAATGGCATAAAATTAAAGTAGATTAAGCGTATGAGAAAAAATTGTCGTTTTCTACTTAATCTGAACCGATTTTGTTCGATAAATTTGAACCTGGCTGGAGAATCAGCTGTATTATGATACTATCCTTTTTGATGTTAGTATTAGGAACTGGTGTTGCTATCTATCTAGATATTTTTTATTATTATCCAAGAGCAGATTTTTAAAATTCTTGATTTGCTTTTTCTAGCAACCCGAAGTAGGTTCAGGTGATTCCTAGTGGCACGATTTATTACGCAAGAAAAATTAACGAAGTTATATGATTCATTGGAGGCCCACGAGCTAGATTTTCTCTTCATTTCTGATTCAGAGGCCCATAGAGATGTAAATGTAAAATATCTGACTGGCCATCCAGAAGATGCTGGGCTTTTTGTAGATATCAAGAATCGTCAAACCACACTTATTCCATGGGATTATCAATTAGCAAAAATGAGTTCTGAAGCTGATGAAATAGTTGATGTCGCAGATTATCATGGAGTAATTTCTACCGCTACAATTGACTTTTTTGAGAAAAGAACTTCCTCAAATCCCAAAGTAGGGATCCCAAGAGGTATCCCATATGATAATGTTCAAGTCCTTTTAGATGCTGTGCCCAACACCGAGATAATTTACAATCCGAAAATTATCGACAGACTGCTAGCGGAATTAAGAGCAACAAAATCCGACCATGAAATTTCATTAATGCAAAAATCAGTTGACATAAGTAATCAACTGGTCAAAGAAATTGAAGAGATAATGATTTCACGATCCAGAGTCAAAACTGAAATGGATCTTGCCGTTTTTGTAGAAAGTAGGATGCGAGAATTAGGAGCATTTGCAGTAGGGTTTGAATCATTAGTAGCTAGTAGTGCGAGATCTTGGCAGATACACGCATATCCACGTGCTGATCCCAAGCAATCACTATACCAGAAAGGTCTTGCATTAATTGATTTCGGGGTACAAGCGGACGCCTTAACTTCAGATGTTACCCTTCCATTCATAATGGGACCAATGAACAGTAAAATGAAAACGATTGTGGATACAGTAAAACACGCTCATGATGCGGCAATAGAGGCGTTATCAGATGCAGAATATCTACATGAAGTTGCTGATGTCGCGGTAAATATAATAGAGGGCCAAGGTTATCGGATGCCACATTCTCTAGGTCATGGAATTGGTTTAACTGTGCATGACTCTCCGATGTTACGAAAAAAGCCAACTCACGAATCCATGTTAAAACATTGGACTCCTAGTCCTATTGAAGAAGGAATGATAATAACTATTGAACCCGGCATTTATGAGAAGGACGTAGGCGGATTTCGTTTAGAAAATGATATTCTTATAACAAGAAATGGGCCTAAAGTTCTCACTAATGCAGAGCCCATTTTTATTGATTTAAATTAAAATAATCTTTAGAGAGTATTTTTCCTTTTACATTTGTGAAAAGCACTGAGATTTTCCAACCGTTTGCAAATGTAACTCCGCAGAGAATCTCTTTAAACCTATATTTCGTCGCTTTTGAAAACATTTCTTCTTGTTTAGGGGAAAACGAGTGAATAAACGGATTCCAATGATTTTTTGTTGATCGTGACTTGACTTCAATGATATAACCATTTAATCTGTTTTGTAATGAATTAGAAGGTAAAAATCTTATCAAACCATCCTGTTGATAAAAGAATTTTCTTACTAAATCACTTATTGATAATGGAACAGAGATATCAGTTTGTTGAATGGGGCCAAAACCGATGAAATCCATTGTTTTTTGATATTGAATTAAGAATTTAAAATGAGGACCTTCAATTAGATCTGGTGATAATATTTCTATTACTTTAGATGGTCTAAGAACTATTAATGGATAGCGTTGAATAAGGGTATAACGTGCAAATTCCTCTGCTATTAAACCTCTTAGAACTGTATTTTGTCCAGTCTTTATGTTATAGACTATACTTATTCACCTCTATATACCTCTACCTCATTTTTCTTTTAACAAAGTGAAACGTGTCCAGATGAAAACGTGATTTTTCTACCATCATCCAGTTCCAAAATTATTTGCCCAAATAAAGTAAGATCTTTTGCAATTCCCTCATATTCTATATTATTTGAGGTTAGTACAATTTTCCTACCTAAAATATTATCCCATTCTTTCCATTCTAGAAGGATAACTTTTTCTTCACCACTTTTTATCCTGTATAACCCCTCCTCAAGAAAATTTATAATGGCATTTAATAATTCAACCAATGAAATATTGGTTTTTGTTATTTCCAAGGTTGTAGTAATGTTCGTTCTTAATGGGAGTGAGTACTGGTCAAGAGTATTATTTACATTAATTCCAATTCCAATAATTAAATATTCCAATATCTTTGAAGATACTTTGCCCTCAACTATAATGCCTCCTATCTTTTTACTATCACTTGAATTTAATATATCATTTGGCCATTTGAGCCGAGTGGAGATATTATATGATTTAAGAGCTTTAGCTACACTCAGAGCACACAAACTTGGAATAAGGCCAATTTTACTAGGCTTTATATCAGGTTTGATCGCAAGTGAACACCATAGACCACCTTCAGGAGATTCCCAATAATTCCCTCGCTGACCATACCCTGAGGTCTGTGTTTTTGAGCAAATTCCAAATCCATGCTTTTTTTCCGTTAAAATCATGCTCTTGGCGACGTTATTTGTGGATCCTAGTTCTGAATAGTGATATATCTTTGAAATGAGATCAGAATCTAAATTGGTTTTTCTGAGTAACCCCGTCATGAGTTAATTTCTCCTGGTTAAATGTAGAATTAATTCATTCTTTGAACTGCGTTATCCCGAATGGTACCTGACTTTTAGAGAATAGGTGTTAACACTGGTAAATCAGAATCTAACAGGTTATAAGGGCTATCTGTTGAAGAACGCTCTCCCCTTATAAAAAATCACCAAAAGAATGGCGATTAAGCTCAAGCCTGTGGTATAAGCTGCAAGATAACGTTGATTTGTCTCTAGATTACGTATTTCGGGGGGAAAACTTGGCTGTAACACAAAAAAGATAAAAAATCCTAAAATGAAAAGGAAAGTGATTATAAGAGAAAAATTGAGAATTGTGTTCAACGTTGGTGATTTAGAATCATCCCAGTCTTCTGTAAGTGAACAAGAAATTGCTGTTAAGAGGATTATTGTTCCTACAATTACACCAACCATTGTTAGAAAATATGCTTCAAGATCAAATTCTAGTAAATTTAGTGTGAAAAAAGTTGGTGGTATTTGTGAAATTAACGCTATACCTAGTGAGGTTAATATAAGCCCTATGCCCTCCATACGTGTCCAAGAGAAATGTGATATCGTACTCATGTAATAACCCTTTACCGTCTTTTAAAAGTAATTTTGCTTTCTCTCTTTGATTGAGTCATCTGTTTAAGGAGAGATTTTAACTGTTCATCCGTAATCTTTTCTGAAATTCTGCGAGTTGATGCAAGTTGTATTAACTGATTTTCCAAAGAGGTAGCATATTCAGGTTTTGCTAATTTGATCCGTCCAAGACGTTCACGTGCTTCGTCAGTCAATATTCCTTTCAGGACTATTTGACGTTGATTTTCAACCTGACGACGTTGTTCTTCTTGCTGCTTTTGTAATTGGGCTTGCTCTATTTGGTCATTCTGGAGCTGAGCAGCTCGTCTTTTTCGAAGTTCTTCCAATTCGCTATCTTCATCAACCATCGGGTAAACCCCTTTCTGACTAGATGTTGAGAAATTGATTTATTAAATTTTACGTGTTAAGAACTTTCAATCCTATTTCAAGTTAATTCTTCTGAAAATTGATCTATTCTTTGATCAAGTCACTAAACTAATAGTTGGCAAGCTCTGGTAGTTCTTCTTTTGCTTTCATAGCCAGTTTATCCACAAAGCTTCGTCCAGCTGGAGTAACTATTCTACCACTCGTATTGGCGATGGTTACATATCCAGCTTTTTCAAGTTGATGAATAGCCAACCTGATAATAGCCCCTGATCCCGATTCAGATCTTTCGGGTCTACTACCACGATTTTTTCGACCCCCATATGATTTCTTTAGATGAATAACTCCTATTGGACCTTTAATATATATCTTTCTTAATACCGATGCAACACGCGTATACCACCAGTCTTTTCTGTTTTCTGGGGCATTTCCACGAGAAACACCAGTTTTAACATATTCTGCCCAAGTCGGTGGTTGAAATATGTTTTCATTTGATCGTAGTTCCTCAGCAATGACTTCTATCAAGAATTTACTGGGAACCATCTGTGCGGAAACCATGATTATTTCTCCAATTAACGTGACTCAAATAAGATTTGTTAAATAGTAAACAAATACCTTTATTACTTGTCTTAAACCAAGAGGAAGAAATTCGTTGTGGTTTTTAGAATTTTGGCTTTTTCAATTGGAAGTAGAAGAGGAATAAAAAGACACAAAAGATATTCTCAAATTCCCTCTTTTTTGAAAATTCTACCTTAATTGATGGTTTAAGTGAATTTTATAGTGATTATGGTGTTGAGGAAAAGATATTGTCAGTTAGCATTAAACGTATATTATTTAGTTCCCTCCTATGCTTTTTAGTTGGTCTTAACTTCGTTGTAGGTGCTAATAGTGTGGTTTTCGATGAAGAAAACCCAGTAATTATTCTCTTTGATGAAGCCCATAGACAATTTTTTAATCGAACATTATATAGTCAAGCACTCGCCGATCTCGAAGAATTAGGAATGCAGGTAGTATTTAATTCCCAAGCATTCAATGAAACTACTTTTGAGGGAGTAGATATCGTCATAATAACTGATCCACAGGAATCTATAACCTTCAGAGAACGAATTCACGTCAGAGATTATCTCCTTGAAGAAAAATCAATGCTGGTCCTTGCCAATCCTTTGGTTGAAACCAATGCTTCCCTTGATGGACACGGTGATTATCTAAATTATATCTTGAACGAGGAGGAATTATCAATTTTAGCTCGATTTTGGACGGATATTGAGGCTATAGAGTTACGAAAACCTAATGATGTTGTGAAAAATGACTTTTCAAATGCAGGAAAACCTGAATATTTAGTTCTTGACATTAATGACACAAATCATGAAATTTTTTCCGATTATGATAATATTAGTACCATAATTACTTCAAGCTGCTCGATCCAAGATGCACGTGAGGAATTAATAGTTGGCTCAACAGAAGCCTATGCTGATCCACCTTTAGGAGATCCCCATAGTTTTTCAACTAATATAGCAGTATTAGTACTAGCTGGCAGAGCTGAAGGTTTCAATACCCGTGTGGCAATGGGAGGATCTACGATAATGTTTAGTGATGTTGTGGATCCTTATTTAGGATCTTCATGGTATGAAGCAGCTGATAATTCGAAATTATGGAGAAATCTTATCAAATGGTTAAGTACTGAAATTCAGGAGGAAAATCTTCAGAAACCAAAGACTGATCTTAATGGTCCATTTCTACTCGGAATGACCACACTAGCTATCATATTCTTGGTTGGAGGATTTTTCCTATTTATGGTTGGTTCAGGCCAACAAATAAGCGTAGTAAAAGTTAAAGACATAGTAGAAGACAAAAGGACAAAAGAGTCCGAAGAGGCATCTATTGGAGCTTCGAAACAAACAAAGCGTGATAGACGACTTCGTCAAATTAAGAAGCATACAAAAAGTGATAGAAGGAAGTAAATAGTATGGGACGTAAAAGAAAAAGAATAATTAGAACAAAACCGATTCCAACATTACCTACTGTGTTCGATTGTCCTATCTGTGGCACTACTAATTCGATCAACATTGACATAGATCGAAAGATCCGTACGGCTGTAATATTTTGTGGAAAATGCAAAATACAAACAACTAAGCCCATCCGTCCTATTGAAGAACGAGTTGATGTGTTTGGGGATTGGTTAGATACTTTGGTTGAGGAATCTGAGGAAGGCCAAAAGACCCCAGTGTCAGAAGAAAAATCGGATATAACTGATGAATCGTAAGGGGTACAGAATCTCTGATTCTATTAGTTGGAAATGAACTAGATGGATCAAGAAACGAAGAGAAAGACAATCCATATCGGATTTGGGTTCTTAACTCCCTTAATAGCTATCCTACCACGCATGTTGTTAATTTTGATAACAATTGTGGCATTGTTTTTTATAATAGTCATTGCTCGTCCATCAATGTGGAAAAAGGGTTTTGAGGCTATGGCATCACGGGAGAGAGATATCAGAACTGGCTATTTATATGGTCCACTTTTGTATATTCTCATGGTTCTAATTTTAGTTACTTTTCTCGATCTAAGGATAGCAGCATCTGTATTTTGTATGATGGCTTTTGGCGATGGATTTGCCAATGTGGTTGGAACGAGATTTGGAAATCATAGATATCAACGTTTTCAGAATAAAAGCGCTGAAGGTTTCTTAGCGTTTTTTCTGGCTGCTTTCATTAGCAGTACATTTATTTTCTTTCTCGTTTCGATAAATCCAGAATTTGCACCAATCTTAGATCTGTTTAGCATTCGAGATCCGCAAACAATCATTGTATCTTATTTTCTATTAGTTAATATGTTTGTATCACTTCTTTCAGCCATAATTGAATTAACTACAGGAGATAAATTAAATGATAATCTCACTGTTCCAATAATTTCTGGTCTACTACTTACCTTCTTGTTAAAGTTTTAATTATGAAAATTACCTATAATATTCCAGTAACAGGTCGTCCTAATGCTGGTAAAACATCTCTGATTAATTATTTGGCCCACACTAGACGACCAGTTGGAAAAAAAGCTGGTACAACCTTAAGAATTGCCCCTATACAATTAATTAATGATGTCTTCTTAGTAGATTTACCTGGGTTTGGGAGAATTACAAAACGATCAAGAACACTGGAAGATAAAATTAAAGACCAAATCGTTCAATTCCTAGATGAACCTAACAATTCTATAATCTTTGGAATTCATGTTATTGACACATCCACTTTTCATATTGTTACAGAAAATTTAGAAAAAAAGGGGATAATACCAATCGATATTGAAATGATACAATTTTTAGGTGAAACAACGAAATATCCCCCTTTTGTACTGATGAACAAAAGAGATAAGGTAAACACAGCCCTGTTAAAACAGAACATCGATATTCTGACAACATACTCCCTTCCAAAATTGGAAGTACATTCTATTTCATTTAAAACAAAGGATGGGTGTCGTGAATTTCGTAACATGCTTCGCAATCTGATTGTAGAGGTATTGGGTGTTAAATATCAAAACTGGTAAGCTTTTATTGATATTATCTACAGAAAGATTTTTAATCATTGTAATTCCTTGATTTGTTACCGTTATATCAATTAAAGGAAACTGTGCCCCTTTTCGTAAGATGAAATCTATCATATTCATTTTTTGATGAATATATAAGCTAGGTCAAGAATATACTTTGACTAACATATAAACAGGAAAAATCATCCATACAAAAATTGGTATAATTAATCTGCAATTTCTTTGTTGTATGCTTATTATCAAACAAGAAGGCTTTAAATCGCATTATACTAACTAAACTGAAAAAAAGAGGATTGAAATATTTTGACTAACATAGAAGATTTGATTCAGAAGATTTCTCAGCATACAGGCCTTTCAAGAGCTGATATCAAACAGAAAATCGACAAGAAAAAAGAAGAATTAGAATTTCTCATAAACGACATTGCTGCAGCCCATATAATAGCAAAAGATTATAGTGTCCCACTTGGAAGACCTGACACCAAAAAACGACCTGAATTGACGATTAAAAGCTTAAAACAAATGGAACCTGGATTATCAGGAGTAAATATATCTGGTGTTATTCTACGTATCTTTCATCCCATAGAATTTACGCGAGAGGGAGGAAAAGGATTATTAGCGCCAATCCTCCTACATGATGGTACTGATAGCATCAGAACAATACTTTGGGGAATAAAAGCGAAACAGATATCTGAAAATCAGCTTCAACGTGGGTTAATAATTAATCTAAAGCAAGCTTATACAAAATCGGGACGGACGGGAAACTTAGAACTTCATATAGGTGATCGTGGGATTATTAAAATTTTAACAGATGTAAAGAAGGATATTTATCCCGATCCAGAAGACGAGATTATTGACCTTGATGTTCTAGACGAAGAACTTCAAGAAATTGATACAAAAGGAACAGTTATTAAACTTGGCCGGCTTGTTACATTTAATAGAGCTGATGGGACAGAAGGTCGTGTTGCTAATTTGCACATAAAAGGTCAACGAGTTACCAGAAGAATTGTTTTTTGGGATCAAAGAGCAGAGGAAGCCTTTATTTTCACACGGGGAGATGAACTCCTAATTCAGGGAGCCAATGTGAAACTAGATCGTGATGGAAATCCGGAGATTCATTCTACGCGTTCCACATATGTCACGAAAATTGGCCACAAATCTTTGCCACCTTTGGAGGAATCTAGTGTGTCTGAAGAAACACAAAGAAGTACCCCCATGAAAAACATTGAAGCTATTAGTTCTGAGGACGACTATGTGTCAGTAAAAGTGAAAAAAGGGCCACTAAATGATATTCGTGAATTTTCCCGTAAAGATGGATCAACTGGAAGTGTACGTCGTGCTTTTATTTTTGATGATACCGGGGTAACAGCCATTGTAATCTGGAATGAGACAAATTCTGATTTCGATACATTTAAGGATCAAACTCTATTAATTGAGAATCTTCGTGTATCACTATCGAAATTTCAAACGATAGAACTCCATACTACGGCAAATACAAAATTTTCAGAGCTTGAAGGAGAGAGTATTAATGTAGACCCACCCTTGAATGATATTGCTACCCTTAATCCCGAAAAAGGGATTGCTTGTGTTCATGGCATATTACAAAATAAATCGGAAATCAGAGAATTTAATCGCTCTGATGGTTCTACTGGGAAGGTAGGTTCTTTAACACTAGAAGATGGCTCAGGAACAACAAGAATCGTTGCTTGGAATGAAAACGTTCTGAAGTTAGAAGAATTTGACTTTCAAACCACACAGTACATTAAAGTACTATACGGTGGAATTCGTGAGAACCAAGACGGTCGGATGGAAATTCATCTAAATTTCCAAAGTGAGATTCAAGGATTTAGCGATATTCCCTCTGAGCTACAAAATATTGAAAGGAAAGAGCAAATTACTGATTCTGGTCAAGCTTCTATTGACTATATTAAAACCCATCTAGCTGAATTATCAAAGGAGGCTGATGGTGATACTATCGAAGTTGTGGGAAAGGTAATCAGATTATTCCAGCAATCTCCCTATTATTGGGGTTGTTCTGTATGTAAAAAGAAGGTTGATCAGTCCGAAGAAGGACAGGAATGGAGCTGTCGTGAACATGGAAAAATCGATCCAACTATTCGGCTAAGATTGAGTGGCTTACTAGACGACGGTACTGGAACAATTAAGGTAACATTCTTTGGAATGTCAGGTGAAATCTTGACTGGTTTCAAAAGCGGTGATGTTAAACGAATGGTTGAGGAAGGAAACACAGATGATCAAATATTTGAAAAAATGCGGAAAGACTCCGAAGGGAAGACTGTACAAATTAAAGGCCGTGTCCAATTACGTACTCAAGAAGTTCAGGAAGAAACTATTCAACGTCAAGAGCTCTCTGTCAACCGGATTCGGTTTCCCTCTCCGAAAACGCTTAGTGAAGAGCTTTTGGCGGAACTTCAAGAACAAGACTGATGTAAAACTCCCTTAAATTGTTGCAATTCCAGTCAATTGTTCACTAATGATCCATAAACGTTTCTGACTTTCACGATCATAGGTTTTTGGTGAAGAATCGGTTATTTCTTTTTTTACAAAATACTTGCCACTTATGTTTTTTACCTCAGGGGAAGATGCTAGATAGATGGATGTCTCTGCACCTTTTTGTGGAGGAATAGCCATTATAGGATGAATAACCATTAATCCAATTTTTTGCAGTAAAGAAAGTCCCTCTTTCCCAAAGCTAGTTCTGGTAAAGCCAGGATGTACTACATTAGCTGTAATATCCAAGTTTCCAGAGCTTTGCAAGCGATCATGGAGTTCATAAGTGAAAAGGATATTAGCCAATTTTGACTTAGAATAAGCTTTCAAATTCCCATATTTCTTTTTAGATTGAATATCATTGAAATCTATGACACCATTATGATGTAAACCTGAACTAACAGTTATTATTCTTGAAGGTGCTCCTGCAATTAACAGATCAAGGAGAAGATTTGTTAAAAGAAAGGGACCGAGATGATTAATGGCAAATGTTCTTTCATTTCCCTCTTCTGTGGCTGTCCATTTTTTTGTCATAGTTCCTGCATTATTTATCAGAATGTGTAACACTTTATATTTTTCCTTGTATCTCTTCACAAATTCTTTGATCGATGATTGTGAAGCTAAATCCGCAATGAAAAGCTCAATATCAGAATTTCCAGTTTTTTCCATTATCTCCCGTTGAGTATTGGTGCCTTTTTCGTAATCCCGACAGACCATAATGATATGGGATCCCAATTTGGCTAATTCAAGAGCTGTGAATTTCCCGATTCCGCTATTTGAACCTGTAATCATACAGATTTTTCCTTTCATTGATGAATCTAGCATAATCTAAAGTTCCTTGTTATCCGAAACCCGTTTTATATTGTTGAAAAAACTAAAACACGATAATTGAGTTTTATGTCTTGAGGAAGATGAACAGCTTACTCTTCAAAAATGATCATTCTTTAACATTTACAGGAAGAAAATTAGTATAGTAATATTATCAAAGGCTGATTCTTTTTCTAACCAGAAAGAGCATTAGAAGTAATGTTACTTCAATTAACTAAATACCGTTGATAGTCTTAATTTTATTCAAAATTAGAAACTCTTTGAGAAGATAAGAAAGGTAGGGACGACGGGATTCGAACCCGCGACCTCTTGGTCCCAAACCAAGAATCATCTAGTCATTACCTCTGTGTTAATTCAGAAAGCAATTAAAACCATGCTAGACTACGTCCCTGATATTTTATAGATAGTAATATCCAATTAATAAAGGAAGCACACGTGATTCTTTTACCGAATGGAGTATTTTGAATTGAGAATAAATCTTTTTTCGGATGATTTTTTGGATAATTTAATCACTAGATAATTTGAGTATCTCACAGAGGTCAGAGAAATTTGCATTTGTTTTCAAACTAGTACCCGAATAATGAGTTTTATGGCACTTATAACCTAATTCGGTTAGTTTTTCTATTATAAAGTCCATTGGGGGAATTGGTCGACTGATTTTTTTCGCCACGTGCGGTAAATCGTAAGACCAAGGAATATCTAGCTTGTTTTCTTCATGTATTAGATTAATTATCTTCGACAAATTTTTCGAACTATTTTTGTCTTTAATGTTGGGATCATCGTTAAGAGGAGTTAAATAAGACTCATTGTGAAGTTTTCCAAGATATAAAGGACCTACTCTCCTAATTCGATTGCTTTCACAGAAAGAGCATTCTATTCCTTTTGTAGTTAGGGAAGTTTGAAACATTGTATTACATTTATCGCATTTACAAAGAAAACCTGTTCGATCAAGAACTTTGTCAACCCCACGAATTCTAATCATGAATGTACGAATAAAATGCCTGTAATACAGCGTAAAAACTGGAAGTAAAGATTGGTTTTGAGTTAAACCTATACTTTGTATTCCGGTAATTAATGAACGTGCAGCTAACTCATGTACATTACCGATACGATCCTCAAACATTCCAATACCGTATTTCGCATACATTGCCCTTGGATATAATCCAGAAAGACTTGCCAGATCTGTTGCTGTGAAAGCAAGTAACCCCTGTGTTGTAACGAATTTAAGACTTCTGTGTACAAAGGGTATAGGCGAACCATAAGGATCTATATCCATAAAATCCATTATAGGATGATCCAGATATAATGAATTTAGGAAATCTGTGAATTCCCCATTGTGAGTAGAAATTTTATCCCTATACGGTTCTGATAAGTGTGAAAAATTGTGTTGAGCAATTCTGAAAGCCTTTGGATTAACATCGTTGTAATGAATAGTAGAAGAAGGAACTTCTAACGCATAACGGCAGGTTCTGACACCTATCCCTCCAAAAGGTTCACAAATTACAATATTATCATTATTATTCAATTTGGCAAATACTTTCAAAACTAAGACAGAAATGTCACGGTTAATTTTTTGATGGGGATTGAAAAACACTTCATCTGACTTTCTAGGAATCGTATTGTTAATAATTGGAGAAAGGACATAATATTCTTTTCCTCCTTCAATGATTTTTGAAAATTCCATTTGTGTCACTTATTCATCGGCGAGGAGTGAATTAGTATCGTATAATTTCAATCCTAGGTCACGTCTTTTCTGTGCAATGACATATATTTCTGCACTTGTCTTTCTAGACGTCGGAGGTTTGTTAATTTTCACATCTGCATAAAACAATTTGATTTTATCAAAGAAATTTCTGAACGATTCTCCTTGAAACGCCTTGGAAACAAATTTAACGGCTAAGAAAAAATTGGCGATTCCAAGAGCAACATCAGATAACCATATTTGGATGGCCTGATCCGTTGACCAATTTCCTGATACATTTGGTGAGCAATCAGCGAGAACAATAATACTGTTATAGGTAGACCGATATTCTTCAACCGATTCACGAATTTCAAGAACGGTGGATTGCTGGGTGATATCTCCTTTAATAATTTTATTGATTCCTGGTATTGGTTTTATTCTAGCAAAATCTACTAGAATTATTGATGCATTTCCTTTTGTACAGTCACGAGCTACTTGAGAAAACCCACCAGGTGCCCCACAAAGGTCGATCACGATTTGTTTGGGATTAAAGATCTTGAATTTCTTGTCTATTTGTAATAGTTTATAGTATGCACGACTCCGATGCCCCTCCTGTTTTGCTCGTTTCGTGTATATATCACGTTTTTTTCGCATTCTATCCCCCCTCAACAAAATACAAACATTGTTGAACCCTTACCAATTGTTTTTAAGCTTGAAATACTCATGAAATTCTGATTCTTTTAGCTACGAATCCAGTAGAAGTGAAAAATTCTATATTCAAGATTCATCTTCGTCTTTTTGGACGAAATTCAGATTTACTTTTTTTCTTTGACATTTTTATACTAGGTTTAGAACTTCTTTTCTTCTTTGCTTCTTTGACTTCTTTTCTTTTTTTCTCAAGCGCAGGTTTAATATTTTTGTCAATCTCAAAACTCAAAGTTCGAATTGTCTTTAATTTTGATTCTTTTTTCTCGACGAGAATTAAGCCCTTTGGATTCCACCATTGGCGAGGATAGCTCCCAGAATCTCTAATCTCATAATTGAGACCCAATTTTTCTGCTGCTAATCGAATTTCCAATATTGAAGGATTGTCTAATGAATCTTCAATAGATAATCTTCGTCCTTCGCTGCGTTTAAGTGTTTTATCGAAATATTCTGGGTAAATGAAATAATGAGTATTGTCCCTACGCAAAGAGTTTCAGTCTCCGTATAATTCTAACACAAATCAATACAATTGGGATAGGGTCATAAATTTTCGCTTTTAATCAACGGTAAGTAATTCAATGTGTTAGGATTTTCTATTTCATGACATGTAAGCTACTTGGATCAGCATTTATGATTGAATCTAGGCGAGACTGGGTGCTTATCAAGATAATGCGAATTGAAATGATATATTAAATTCATTCATTTGTCATCTTCTCAGGTCAAGTCACAGAATGATTTGTAATGATTGTGAAAAAATACTGGAGAGAATGTATTGACGGAAGAAAACGAGTCTATAGAATTAATGAGGAGTCCAATTACCGTTATCTTGGGTCATGTTGATTCTGGAAAAACAAGTTTGCTAGATAAAGTAAGAGGCACAGCAGTGCAAGCACGAGAAACAGGAGGGATAACTCAGCATATAGGTGCCAGTTTTTTCCCGATTGACACTGTTACTGCATTGTGTGGTAAGTTATTGGGTGAAGCGAAGAAGAAATTACATATACCTGGAATTCTAATAATTGATACTCCAGGCCACGCAGCCTTTATGAATTTGAGATCAAGAGGAGCCAGCACAGCCAATTTTTCAATTCTTGTAATTGATGTACGGAGGGGGATTCAACCTCAAACTGTTGAATCATTACGAATTCTAGTAAGAAATAAAGTACCCTTCTTAATCGCAGCAAACAAAATCGATAGACTACCTGGCTGGAAAAGTTATCCAAAATTATCACTTGTGCAATCATTAAAAAAACAGTCTGCTAGTACACAAGATGCTCTCCAAACAGTCATTTACGAAATTATGGCTGAATTAAGCCATTTTAACCTAGAACCTGAAAGATATGATAAAATTAAAAACTTTGCAAAGAAAATTGCGATAATACCCACCTCCGCTGTGACAGGAGAAGGTATTCCAGAACTATTCCTTGTCTTAGCAACTTTAACCGAACAGTATCTGAAAACACAGCTGGAACTTCATCTCGACAGTGGAAAAGGAGTAGCCCTTGAAGTTAAAAAAGAGGTAGGGCTTGGAACAACCATTGATGTTATCCTCTTTGATGGAATAATTCGAAATGATTCCCAAATCGTGATAGCAGGAAAAAATGGTGTGATATCCACCAAAGTACGTGCACTTTTATTACCAAAAGATCTAGATGAGATTCGGGATCCAAGAAACAAGTTTGAAAACGTTGATGAAGCAATAGCAGCAATAGGGGTGAAAATTGTCGCTCCAGAGCTTGAAGATGCAATTGCAGGCTCTTCATTGTATGTTGTTACTGAAAAAAGTGAAAAGGATGCAGTTCAACGAATTGAAGATGAACTTGCTAGTATTTTAGTGGAAACAGATGAGGCTGGTGTTATTGTAAAAGCTGATGCTTTAGGCTCACTGGAAGCCCTAGTAAACTTCTTAAGAGACTCGAGTATACAGATTCGTTTCGCGGCGGTGGGTGATGTTACAAAAAAAGATATTTACCAAGCCTCTCTATCAAAGGAGAAAGATAAAACATTTGGTATTATATTGGCATTTAGAACAACCGTTCTCGAGGATGCACAAGAAGAAAGTAATAGATTACAAATTCCAATATTGCAAAGTGATATTATCTATCAGCTTAGTGAAGAATACCAAGAATATCAATACAAAATACAACAAGAAGAAGAACTAGAAGCCCTGAAAGATATTATTAGACCAAGTAAGATTAAAGTTCTTCCCTTCATATTTAGGCAGTGTAAACCTTGTATTGTAGGTGTAGAAGTCCTATCTGGAATTTTGACTCCGAAGGTTGATTTAATAAACCGTGATAACAAAGTAATTGGACATCTATTGCAAATTCAAGACAGTGGGGAAAATTTACCAAAAGCTCAAGTGAGTAATCAAGTTGCTGTCGCGATCAAAGGCCCCACCGCTGGTCGTCAAGTTAAAGAAGGTGATGAACTCTGGGTAAATGTTCCAGAGACTCACGCTCGAAAGATATTGGCTGATAAAATTCTGTCTGGATCAGAAATGGATGCTTTAAGTGAACTGATTGAAATAAAACGAAGAACTGTTAACAAATATTGGGCTGTTTAGCAAAAATTTGTATCTTATAAGTGTTCATTCCACGAGATTAGTTGAATGCTCAGATATTTGTAGAATGGAATTGGTAACGTTTTTTCTTCTGTAACAAACTAACCAATAGGAAAAAGCTCTTCTGTAAAGACTTAAAATCTTTCATAAGAAGAAATAAGAATCTGGAACTTAAGAACATCTAACGACACCATTGACCTGTTAGCGATATTACTATTGATTACAAGGAATTCACACCTTTGTAGTATTGTAAAAAGGTAAGAGATGAGAACATGGTTCGATTTCAATTAAATTTAGCTGATGCGAAACAGAGCTATAAAAAGGAAATAGATGAAGACTCTATGACTCGCCCATTAATCGGAATGTCCGTTGGGGATGAGCTGGAAGGTTCAACAATTGGTTTTGAAGGGTATAAATTCAAGATAACTGGCGGTTCTGATCATTCAGGTTTTCCAATGGCTCCGGGTGTAGACGGTGCAATGCCAAAACGAATACTCATCGGTCACAGAGGAGTAGGATACAAACCACAACGGAAAGGGCGGAGAAGACGAAAACGTGTTCGGGGTTCTCTGATTAGTGAAGATATTTATCAAATTAATCTGAAAATTACCGAAAGAGGAAGTAGCCCGATAGAAGAGTTACTGTAAACCAAACTTCGAGGATTCTTATGTCGCCACGGAAGAAGAAAGCGCTAACAAGTAAGACAAAAGCTGCCCCAGCGAAATCAACTGAGGTTGATTCGTCTAAATTGCCAAAGACTACGACAAAAAAAACTACAAAGACAACAAAGGCAACAGCAACGAAAGGAAAGAAAACTGCAACAAAGATCACAACTAAAGCTAAAACAAAAAAAGCAGTAAAGACAACACCAGCGAAAGAAAAGAAAGCTGCAGCAAAAAAGACAACTAAAACTGCGACAAAGAAAAAAACCTCTACAAGGCCAAAGAAAACTGATGAAATACCAAATCAAGCAGAGATTAGTTTGGGTATGATTGGTCATGTAGATCATGGTAAATCAACTTTGACACAAGCACTAACAGGAAAATTCCCAGATACTCATAGTGAAGAAATTCGAAGAGGAATTTCTATTCGACTTGGATACGCTGAAACAGAATTTCGTGAATGTGTAAAGTGTGAAGCACCAACTAAATACACAACAAAAAAAGTCTGTGCCAATTGTGGGAAGGAAACTGTCTTGCTAAGACGTGTTGCTTTCGTAGATGCACCAGGTCACGAAGTGTTAATGGCAACAATGCTTTCTGGGGCAAGTATAATGGATGGAGCTATCTTAGTGGTAGCTGCAAATGAACGAGTACCTATGCCTCAAACTCGTGAACATTTAGCTGCCATGGACATAATAGGAATGGAAAAAGTTATTGTTTGCCAGAATAAAATTGAATTAGTTACCGAAAAAGAAGCTGTTACGAACTTTAAAGATTTAAAAAAATTCATTTCGACCACATCTGCTAAAAAATCACCAGTTATCCCTATTAGTGCTGTACATCACTCTAATATTGATTTATTGATACAGAACATTGAAGAAAATCTTCCGACACCTCCCCGAGATGCAGATATTCCACCACAAATGCTTATAGCCAGATCATTCGATGTGAATAAACCTGGTCAATCTCCTGGGAAACTTCAAGGGGGTGTTGTTGGAGGTAGTATTATTCAGGGGAAATTTTCTGTAGGAGACGATATACAAATACGACCGGGAGTTAGGAGAGGGAACAAATACAAATTCTTAAATACAAAAATTGTGAGCCTACGTTCTGGATTTGGGGAATTAGATACCGCGCATCCAGGGGGATTGATAGGAATTGGTACAAATTTAGATCCTGCTCTAACAAAGAGTGATATGTTAGTAGGAAATGTTGTCGGATATTCTGATTCTTTACCTCCTAGTTGGGATACTTTAGAATTTGAATCACATTTGATGGAACGCGTAGTTGGAAGCGAATCTCAAAGCACGGTTCAAAATATAGAAATGCATGAAAATCTGATGTTAAGTGTTGGAACAGCCAAAACTGTCGGAAAAGTGGTAATGGCTGCAAAAGGGAATGTTGCTGTGAGCTTACGATTACCTGTATGTGCTGAAACTGGTATAAGAATCGCAATTAGTCGCCAAATAGACAGAAGATGGCGTTTGATAGGCTGGGGAACGGTCACAAGCGGAAAAGAACAACGGGCTGGGTAATAATCTCGTCTATTGAAGATTCTGGAAAAGTTATTTTTCTTGACACTAATTTTTTAATGGCCATTGGCCAAATGACAAGTTTTAATTTGAGCTATGAACTCGATCGTGTTCTACCAGGTAAACGAAAATTAATTGTCTTGAGACCTATTCTCAATGAACTGACTAAACTACACCAGAGCGGAAAAATAAAGGTGGAAAAAGAAGCTCAGATTGCCCTCACCTATGTAGAAAAATATTGCAAGATTTGGCAATCAGATTATGATCACAAAAATATCGATTTTATTCTTTTAGAGTATGGGGAAAGACATAACGGGATGATCGCCACAAATGACAGGCAATTGAAGCGACTAGCTAGAAAAAAAGGGCTCCTAACTCTCTTTATTCGAAATCAAAGTTATTTAATGATTGAGTGACGAAATTAACCGATATCATATCATTTATTACTCGGTAAGGCTTTAAGCAAATTTAAGAGCGGATTAAAGGAGTGGTGATAGAAGCCACCTGTAGGTTGAATAATGTATGGGGTGAACCTTATTTCGTTATCCCAACTTAAGGCAAAGTAAACTCTACCAATCGACCATTCGAGATTATATTGATATCGACATGAGAGTAAAATAAAAGAGTTGCCGCTGTGGCTTAGTTGGTAGAGCGACAGATTTGTAATCTGTTGGTCGTGGGTTCAAGTCCCACCAGCGGCTATTATCCTATTGTATTAAACAATAAAGTTATCTTTCAAAATATTAGAGTGATAAATCATGAAAACGGAAATAATCACAGCATGGAGATACCTTGATAAAGGTCACTGTGCTTTTAAAACATCTGCAACATCCCCAGATAAAACAAGATGTAATCATTTATTTACTGTAACTGGACTACATAAATTATCAGATTGTCCACTTATCCAACCTCAGTTTTTTTCATTTCAACAACAAGAGGGAACAGTTTACATCATTGAGAAAAACCCTGAAGCTGTCCCAGCTGCTATGTGGGGATTTACAGAGTTACCTGCGAAACGTGCTGAAGCTAAAAAACTGGTCGAAAAGAAGGTTAAAGGACTAGATGAAGAAATAGTATCTTCGATCTGGAAAAAGTTTGATCAGCAATATTCCATGGCTGAATTAATACGTGCTTCAGAGGAACTCAAAGAAGACGACGATGATCTTGAGGATTAAAGGAAAATCCTCAAATTCATATTTATGAGCGTAATGATGAAACCTGACAAGTTTGAGCTTTGCTATGATAGATTATAGTTACTCTGAAACGCTCATTTATATGCACACAATATTAGACTTCTGTTTTCTCTAATTGAATTCTCCTAATCCCCTTGGGTTTACATTGGATCAAAATAAGGGTTATTCTGAACTTATTGGTAGTAATGTTCTACTCATTCGGATGGGAGGAGAACTTGGGATCAAAAGTCGAAGAACTAGACGTCGTATGATCAGTTTACTTCGTGCAAATATCAATGAACTATTGAAAAAGGCTGAGCTAACTTTTTCGATAATTGATTTTCGTGGTCGTCTTCTAATTAATTTTAATCCTCCAGTTATTCCTCAGAATATTATTCTCCAAATTGCACAGCAAATAAGTGGGATCTCCTCTTTAAGTCAAGCTTTCGTCATTAGAAGTGATGAAGAAGAAATCCTAGCCAATGGTGTCAAATTGGCACTTGAATTTTTTCCACCTCATAGTAGCTTTGCAGTAAGGGTCAGACGTGAGGGCTTACATCCATTTTCCTCAATGGAAATCGCCGCAAAACTAGGAAGTAAAATTTTAGAATCTGACATTTCTGGACTTAAAGTCAATCTTACGGTACCTCAAGTTGAGATATTCCTTGACGTTCGAGGAAAATTGACATTTATTTATTCAGAGATCATAAAGGGGATGGATGGAATCCCTTCAAACTCACAAGGAACTGCTATAGCTTTAATTCGTCCTAATGTGAACTCAATATTAGCCGCATGGCTTATGAAAAAGAGGGGAGTCAAAATTCTACCATTGTTCTTCAGAACTGGTAAAAAGTCAGAAAATATTTTTATTAAATATGTGGAAAAACATTTTTCTCCAATACATGCTTTTATTGAACTAAAATCATTTTTTGATTTACATAAGGATGATAATAATCTTTGTTTCTACTGTCAGACCGTCTGTGAAGCAATATGTCAAAATTACGTTTCAGATGGAAGTGTTCAGACGTTTATCAGTCCTACCTGCTTTAATCATAATGGTGAAACGATTAGTTTTAAAGCACTAAGTGCAATGGAGTCTCAATCGAATATAGTTGGTTTACGGCCAATACAATTTGGTTATCATGGAAATGTACCGTCAATTGAGTCATTAGATGATAAAACTTGCTGCGCTTATCGGGATAAATTAGAAATTGCTTTACCCAATCCTATTAATAAAAAGAAAATTGAAATATTTTTGGAAAAAATAAAGACTCAATGATCTGTATTTTGTTTTATTTTTCCATTTGGCGCAAGTTCTGAATAGATAAATCCCTCAAAAAATGAAATATTTGTTTCAAGATCTTGCCAGGCATGTGATGGTAACCCAGCTTTCTGACATACATGATCAAGATACGTCTGAATATCCCATCCCTGTTGGACTGGTACTTGGGGTAATAATAACCCACGTTGGAATGAACCTCGCTCTGCAATTAACCCATGTCGGCCAATCTTAATAATATCAAAGTATTCTTTTGGATCTTCAACTATGATTTTTTCAGGAACTGTTAATATTGTAACCTCGACTGTAATCTTATCTAATTCGGGAAAAGTAACATTAGGGAATCGATAATCGTGAATAATAGCATCTATAGCAGAGTCAATGGTAGATTGGATGAGAGTACTCCCTGGACTTTGAATTCTTCCAATACATCCCCGTAAAACTGGTTCATCACCTTGATCAATACGATGGAGAGTCACAAATACACCTGATTGATCCATGAGATCTCCAGGAGCATCTTTTGGGGGTTTAATTTTTGTTTTATTCTTTAAATAGGTTTCAATAGTCCTCCTCGCAAGCTTAACCAAATACTCTCCAGAATATTCCATAATTGTCTTCAACTCTCGCTCTAGGTAGCCTTGATTTTAAAAGTCCAGGATTCAAAATCCTTTAATTTTATATCTCCAAAATATTAGTATAAAACTTTGAATACCGTGGTGAAACCAAGTGAAGTTCATCACTCTTAGTAGCTGGCCGATCTCAAAAAAAATAAAACTCAGTGTCTAATTTTCCATTATTAGCCAAAATAACTTGGAATTGTATATATATTTTACAATCTCAGTTATTTCTACGTTTAAAGGTAATTTTCAGAATCTTCAGTAGAAGGAAATTAAGATGTCAAGAGAACGACGAAATATCAGCCAGAGAAAAATACGTAAGATAACTCGACGTCCTGATGAGGATAGTACTATTACTGAAACTAGAAGATCGAACTACAGGTTTAATGAACTTTCTCCCAATACTAGAATGTACTATACAAAAGTAGTTTTCGGTGGAATTACCGGTATCGTTACTGGAACCTTTTTTGTTCTATTCCCTGAAATTTCCCCTAGCAGTACATGGTTTCTTTTCTTGATAACTGGCTTAGGGCTAAGTATGGCCGTCATTAGATTTGTACTGAGAATTACTCCAGATGTAGTTGACCAAAAACGATTACTTTTTTCTGGGACATTTACTTTTACCTTGCTATTTATCGTACTAACATCGCTAATATGGATGTTACCTGGTCCCCGATTTTAAATTGAGTAAAATTATATTGACCAATCTTCCCCTGCGGAAAAAGTACGACTTAATTGAGCACTAAGAAGATCGAGCCCCTCTCCAGATAATGAACTGACTGGAATAAGCGGAATATCTCCCATATTTTCAAATATTTGACCCGTTTTTAAAGCAAATTCGCGATTCATGCCATACAGTTGATCAATTGCATCGTAGGGATTTTCTCGCCAATCTAAAATTTCATCAACTTGATGAGGTTTGAGTAAATCCGTTTTCGACATTACATGAATTATCGGTATATTCAAACGAATCTGTACAGAAGTCGCTAAAAGGTTTACAGATAAATAACCTGAAATATTAGACACCAAGGCAGAATCAAATAAAAAGGTAAGTAAACTTGAATCTATAGGGAAGCTTCTTGTGATTTTTATACTTGCGTTTCGGTAAGCAAAAAGCTCCACTTGACCAGGTGTATCTACTAATACAATATCAGAACTTTCTCCTAACTCTTCGACATTTTCCTTAATATCATTTATGTAATCAGCCACAAGATCAGTCGCAGCAATTAGTGCACCATTCGGTCCAAGTTTATATTCGTCTACAAGCTGATCAAAGTCAATATAATCTCTTATATCAATATCAGCCTGATAGGGGATATGTCGAACTGCTGGGTCAAGGTTAACGATGGTTAGACTTGCTCCTTTTTGTTTTAAATATTGTTGAAGAGATGAAATCAGCATTGTTTTACCTGAACCCGCCGTACCGACTAAATAACACATATTTACCATATAAAATATCACTTAACCCTGAAGAAAAATCTGAAAAGTATAAATTAGAGGTGAAGATGCAAATAGACCTCTTGTATATAGATAAATCGAAATTTCAACTGTTCCGTTTATTTGAGATATTATTCCCCCTCTTATTGTATGTACACCAATATAATTATTTACAATGGTCCACCGATATAATCCTTCACTCTGATTGACACGAATTTCAAAATAATCGATATTATTGAGAATTCCCCCAGATTTAAGTTTGATCATAATGGGGTAGAAGTAACTAGTTTCAGATACTGTATCTACTAATTTATACCGTGAAATAAGTGTTCTCAGTGAATATTTTGAGGATTTTAATAAGCTTTGATTACCTGATGCGTCATTGAGTGCAAAACAATCAATAGAAGGTGAATGGGATACACTAGCTATGAGATTACTAGAGGTGAATAAGATAAGTATAGCTATTCCTATAATGATATAAACGGTTCCTTTCTTTCTAATAATTGTCTTGAATGAATTGGATTGTGTCTTGGTTGATAATTTTTCAACATCTTGGTTTTTTGTGCCATTCTCATTCTCTTCCTCCTCTTTATCGGTTTTAATTAACCCTATATAACTGAAAATTTCTTCTCCGAAAAGAACCAACACTGCAAGGGTTAGAATCAACATTTTTCCCAAATTCGTTTGCATTACTAACAAAAACCAACCAATATGAGGAATACGAATTACGACCACCCCAATGACGTCGCTTTCTTCAACGATCCAATTATCAGGAGGTAGGTTGTTATCACCATTCGTTTTGAAAAAAAGGGTATTCGATTCGTCTTGCCACCTAGCTACAATGCGATGGACAACTGGATCAGAAACTGCTGGTGTATCAAAAACAATAACATCACCAACCTCTAATGTATCTGCTGGTACTTTTCTAACCAACAATATATCACCACGAAAAGGATAAAGAGTACCGACTCTTTCTGTTCCGTCTTGAAAACCACGGTAAATTGGCATCATACTGGTGGTAGATACTGCAACATTTGGCATTGAAGAGTTACCAAGATAATTTGCTAATGATAGAGCTATAAATATCGCAAGTAAGATAGCGGATCCTAACAAAATACCAGATTCAATTACTGATTTGTACTTTCTATCTAATGGCAAGTTACTTCAAAATCAGTTGGTCAAAATCGACTTTTTAGGACTATCGCAGAAGTTGGAGAATAAAGAGTATCCAAAGAATGATCGTCAGAAAAGCAGGAAGTTTTTAACATTGGGGAAAAATTGATTTACTAATTACCTTCTTACAATCAAAGAAAGGTTATTTCGGTAATCGGACTGGAGCTAGATAAGGTGAAAATTCCCGCAAAAATGCGAACATTCTGTCCACACTGCAACAAACATACAGTGCAATCAGTGAAACTTGAAAAAGCAAAACAACGAGGTGGTGGAATGGGGCAAGGTAGCCGAAGAATGGCTCGATGGACTTCACGAATTGGAAATCATGGTCGTTATTCAAGACGACCCATTGCTTCACGAAATATGACATCAAAAACGACTAAAAAAGTCGACATCCGAATTACATGTGGCGAGTGCGGGAAAAAATGGATTCGTAGCCGACCCAGAGCAAGAAGATCAGAACTTCAAAGAGCCTAATATCAGCTATTAGGTTACCTACAAGCATCTTTGGGAATTAATTATGGCGGAAAAAGAAGAACCTAGGGACGATTTACTTAATCCAAATTCTTCTGAAGAGCTTTTACAAGACAATTCTTCTCAAATAAGTCAAGACCCAAAAGAATTTATGGAGCGATTAGGTCGGACGAAGAAGAGAATACTAATTGAGCTCTATCGTGATTCAGTGGGTTATAAGAGATTAAGCAAAATTATTGGGGTTGGATTAGACACGATCAGAAGTCATATTCGAACAGGGAAGTACAGTCGTTCTCTTTTAGATATTGGTTTAGTCGAACGTGGAGAGAAAGGTTGGCAATTAACGCCTTTAGGTCTCCAAGTGATAGAGCTGTTACAGCAAGAAACTGAATTCAAAGGATTTTTCTTTGAATAGAATTTTCTAGGAAACACAAATCGTTCTCATAAATTCAGCTTGTTCCAATATCAGACAATTTATTAACTAAATATTTCTACTTAGCACGAAGTGAGCCGAAGTGGATTTACTACCCAATCAAGAGAATATTTGGATATGAATAACTCCAAACTAGCTACTACTGCGGTTAAATCAACAACGGGGAAAATGATTTTTTTTTATAATCTCTAAAATACGAAAGCTAGTGACAGATTGAGCTGTTCATTCTACTCGTTAAGCTAGTCAAAACAGGGGGAGAACCGAGATTGAGGGAAGTTGTTTAACTAAGGATATGCAACCGTCAGAGTATATAAATAAAATATAAAGATTTAGAGAGGGCATACGTTGGATATACGACAATCTACTCTTGAAAAGCTTCGACAATCGCACAATCAGACTAGAGAAGTATATATCGTGGTATATACTAGACATTTAATTAGAAGGATGGTTGAGAAGCGGAACCTGCAAGAAATTTTTTTTACTATATTTTCAAATATTCATTCAAATCTTTTCTAATGATTCTTTTACCAACTCTGAGATGTCTTTTAAGGTCAGAATTCCCTCTAATTTTTCAGTTTTTATCGCTTCATCTAACATACAATAACAGCTTGGACATGTTATAATCAAAATTTCAGCACCAGTCCCATGAGCTTCTCTAACTCTAATTCTGCTAGGGCTATCTTCAGATCGTCCTAGTAGATCAAAGACAAAATTACCACTTCCACCACCACAGCAGAAAGAGTTTTGTCTATTTCTCTCCATTTCAATGAGCTCTATTCCTGGGATATTCTTTAGAATCTCTCTTGGTATGTCATATATTTCGTTGTACCTCCCCAAGAAACAGGGATCATGATAAGTTACCTTTGCATTGAGCTCTTTCAATTGTATCTCTCCCTTCTGAATCATTTCTAATAGAAGCTGCGTGTAATGAACTACTTCGATCTCTCCAAGTCCTAAATACTTGTTTTTCATGGAATTGTATGCATGTGGGGAAAGGGTGACGATTTTCTTCACGTCTAGTTCATTGAATTTATCAATATTCTTTTTTACTAATTCTTGGAACAAACCCTTTTCTCCAACATAAAATACTTCATTCCCATCACAATCTTCTTCGGAACCAAGAATTCCAAAAGATTTTCCTGTACTTTTTAGAAAATCAGCAAAAGCTTTAGCCATCCTCTGGCCTTGTGTCTCATACGATCCAGCACACCCCACATAAAAAAGATATTCATCACCAGAGGTGTAACGATTTATTCCTTCAGCCCAAGAATCTCTTTCATTTCTTGGTAATCCCCAAGGATTTCCGTATTTGTAGATGTTATCCAAGAATTCACTGATTTGTGTTGGAACTAAACTTTTCTCTACCATATCCATCCTTGTTCCAACAATCCAGTCAATGATATCTTCACTAAATTTCATAGGACATTGTTCAACACAATTTTTACATGTGGTACATGAGAATACAACTTTCGCTAAATGATTTGACCACTCAATTTCTCCCTTTAACCACGCCCATATAAGCCACAATCTTCCACCCGTGGAAAAAGATTCAAATCGAAATCTATTGTAAGATGGGCAATTCAAATCCGTAAAATCGCTCGGAAACTTACAAAAGCCACATCTGAAACACCTGTGGATTTGGTCCGCGTATTCGAACATCATTCTACCTCCCAATTTCCTGGATTCATTATCCCATTAGGATCCAGGACTTTCTTTATACGATTCATTAGTTCAAGTGTGTTCTTATCCATTTTCTCCATGATCATTTTCTGAGCAGGAACTTCAGGCTTCCAAGGAACTCCACCAATATCCAAGCTAGCCACATTTGTGTCATGTAAAGCACTCTTCGTTCTTTCGACATTTTCAGGGTCAGCACGGTTGAATGGGTAACCAAAAGAAAACATCATACAGTGACTTCTTCCAATAATCCTACATGCGTTGCCATATGTGATCCCGTATTTAGTGGTAATTTCAAGTAACTTCTGAAAAGCCTCTGGGAATTTTTCAACTGGAATAATGGGGCCACAATATTCGAATCCTCCTCCCTTCATCACATCAGCAAATCTGGTGGTACTGCTTGTTGGCATCTCTAAAAGATCTTGCTTGATACTAGGTGTCATCATCATAAACCCTCCCTCTTTACTATCTATATGTATACGGAGAGCATCCCAAATCATTTTTCTCTTGAATTCGATTTCATCCTCAGAGTCACCAGTCAATAGCATTCCAATCATTATAATGTCTTTAAACACAGGTGGGTACGGTTGGGCACCAATGAAAATATCTTCTGCCATCTCTGTATGAGTGACTCGATTTATTACATCTGGAACAAGATTCGGGTCTTCCACGACGAACACCTCAATATCTCGTATCTTCTTCTTTGGATAAAGCTTCAACCCCAATTTTGTTATGATACCTGTTGTGCCAAACCAACCTAAAAAGAGTCCAGCTAAATCAGGTAAAGGAGCTAGGGAAAACCAGTAGGGACTGACTGAACCCGACCCAATTTTACAGACTTCTCCAGTTGGTAATACAACTTCTAATCCAGTAACCATGTCAGAATTGAAGCCATATTGCTGAGTCAAACGCCCCTGACCATGAATAACTATATTTCCTACAACTGTCGCAGAGGGAGGAGCATCTGGTATTGAAAATCTCAGGTCTGGATGATTTTTTTCCAAGTACGCTTTTAACTTACCTGTTGTGACACCTGCTTCAATAATAACATATCGACTCTTTTCATTAACCTCCAACACCTGATCCATTCTTTTTAAATCCACCACAATACCACCATGATGAGGGATAACTAAACCTGATAAGCTCAATGATCCTCCCACTGGTACTATAGGTATTTTCTTATCATTGGCTAGTTTAGCTATTTTTTCTACCTCCTCTGTCGTTCTTGGCATCACCACGTACTCTGGTTCATGTGGTTCCATCATTCCAGGATCTTGGGAATAGATATAGAGATCTTCTTTCCTATTAGAAACGTACTCCTCATCCACTATTTCAACCAAGGACTTGTATATAGTATTCATTTCAATCACTTTCTTGCAGTTTTCTCACCAAGAGCGAGTAGACAAAGGTCATGCATCATTATGGGTTTGATATCCTTTTTAGAAACATTCTCTGAGAGAGAATCGAAACAGGCGGGACAATTGAACACACAGTATTCAGCTCCCACATCTACCATATCCTCAACATTTTTCTTTTGTACATCCCTAAATAGATCGTATTTTTGTTGGCCACGAATGACACCGCCGCAACACAAGGCATTTTTTCGATCGAACTTTCTTTCTACTCTTTCTACTCCTATTAATTCAAAGATATCATCTATGAGATGTTCTCTATCTGGAGTAAGACGAGCAGAGCAGTTACGTTGGTATGCAACTTTTTTATTCAGTGGTTTTATCTCTTCTTTACGCTCTTTTAATTTATTATAGAGATAAGTAAAGAAGTGAATGGGTTTGAAGGGAACCTTGATACCATATGCATCGGTATAGGAAGTAAAAGTTGAATAGCATTCATCGTGGAAGAAAATAACTTCTTTAAAATTATGTTTCGCAATGTTTTCTATTATTCCAGGCAGCCTTTCTCGAATCAGGGAGGGATTGCCAGAATGGAGATACATGAGCTGGCAGAAGAAGTATCTTCCTATGATAATTGAGAGTTCTTCGAAAAGCTTCGATTCATTTATTACATTTATATACTCTGGGAAAATGCATAGAGAGATTACCGGTTCTTCAGCAGCCCAAAATTGTGGGATATCTCTTCTTGTTGGTACTGGTATGTTAATGAATTGGGTCTTCAAAGGTTTAGGCATTGGAAGGATTCCTTTTTTTTCCTGAAGATCAGTAATTAAATAGAACGGATGGTTTCCTCGTTCACAGTACTCTTCACATGAGTAGCATGTTGTGCACTGGTGTAAGACAAATGAATCTTCACCAGAAATTATTTTTTTCATTTCTGTTTTTGCGATGTCTCTATCAATGTCCATATACAGGCATTTAACAAGACAGTCAAAGGTAGGACATGCTAAACACTTTTCTTCATCAAACTTTAACTCAAACATCAGCTTACCACGCTTCAAAATACAGTACCTAGTCTTATCTCTCAAAGAAAGGAGGTGAATTATTAATTATTTGATAAACACTCTAAATTGTGGTGATAATTTTGGAACTAAATGTAATATTTTATAATAATTTTGATTAATCAATCCTTCTGGAAGGATTTATGGTCAATTTTTAGTATCAATTATCTTAGAAGTCTCATCATTTGTCATACCATTTTGTAGAGATTTTATACATGATGAAAATAAAAAACGCTCTAATAACTCAGATTTTCCTTTTCGTAAGCAAGGGAAATTTCCGAGAAATATATTTCAAGGACTATTTACTAATGCGGAAATCGATAGGTTAGACATGAAGGATCTCGTTAATAGTAATGAATTATTCATACCAATGATGGGTAGACCTACAGGATTTGATGAACCATTAATCATATTTGCCATAGCAAGCGAACCAATGCTACTGGATCATATCATTGATCAGGCTAAATCTGACGATGAGAGGAAAATATTAATCTCAGTTCTTCGTCTAAAAATACAAGAGTTACACAAATCATTGAATTCAACCATAAAAAGAATAGGTAATATTAAATCTGGATCCAATTGACTAACGAGGTGTAGATTCGTAACTAGAGAAATCATAAAGTTACAGAAATACCGTTCGTTAATCACCACTACAAGTAAGAAACCAAGTACAAAAATGCTAGCATTAGATGAGTACTTTAAAGATTTGACTGCGATGAATAGAAACCATGAGAATAAACCAAAGGAGGCCTCCCTCACATACCAGTATTTTGAGGGAAAACGGACAGATCGTCGTTAGAAAAGGTTAAATGAAAACTGCTAGTAGACTCATATTGCTTGGAAACACTCGGAATAAGCACCTTACGAAACTAGTAATCTTAGCTTCGGAAAAGGGAAAGTTTCCTTGTTTGATTTGGCTAGCGGCTTAGGGTAGCTAGGTTATCCCGCGGGGCTCATAAAGAAGGAATTCTTGCGAAACCCCGAGATCGGATGGTTCAAATCCTCCAGCCGCTACCACCTCTTTTTGTCATTCTACCATTCCCATTGTGATTCTTGGGTTGTTCTTTTATACGTCCATTGAATTTAAGTCGAAATAAGGCATTAAATTCTTGAGAAAATGAGATCAAAGGAAAGACAAATAGCTAAACTCGGATGCAACTAGCTCCTCTTTCACTCCTAGAAATAGATCTTTGAATTCCGTAATGGTAAGGCTTTTTTAGTTCTTGAGGCATTTCATACATGAAAAACAACGAAAGGTGGCAACATAATCAGTGGTAATTAGAGGTGCTGACTTGAAAAAAAAGCGAACACAAAAGTCTGTATGGTTTAAATTTGCAGAAGAGAAGGGATTAGATCCTCATAAGTCAGTTTGGGCAGATTATGATGAAAATAAGGGCCCACCGAGTAATACAAAGAAAAAATTACCTCAATTTCGATTTTGCACTCAATGTGGAGCTCAACTCTCTCCCGAATCTCGTTTTTGCGAACGATGTGGTAATCATATTAAAAAATGATTCAGAAATGAATCGAATTTTAACACTAATTACTCCTAGATTGTAATAGGGGTGGTTAATAAACCATAATTTTTTATCCTGATATATTTGCCTCCATAGCTCGTCAAATTTTCGTTTATTCCACATGACGATATTAAGGAAGAGTTTAACGCATGAAAAATGAGGAAATTATCAATACATTTTTTTATCCCAACCCAGTTATCTTAGTATCAGCGAAACAAAACACAAAAGAATCGATAATTACGCTCTCATGGGCAGGTACGTGTTGTTCAAATCCCCCAATAGTCTCAATAGGAGTAAGACCTGAACGGTATTCGTATACTTTAATTAAAGAGTCAGAAGAATTTGTAATTAACTTTCCTACAGAAGCTTTGCTAGCTCAAGTAAAAATATGTGGAACTAAGTCAGGAAAAGATATCGATAAATGGAAAGAGTGTAATTTATCAAGAGAGAAGAGCAGTAAAGTAAGCGTTCCTTCCATCAAAGAGTGTCCTGTTAATATGGAATGTGAGGTAGAGCAAATTATTACTCTGGGAACGCATGATTTATTTCTTGCAAGGATCGTTGCTCTACACATTGATGATAAATGGAAGACCGAAGGGTATCCTGGAATGATTACTTATTCGCGGGGAAAATATGGAGTTGTAAAGGAAATTTTGTAAAAAGGTTTTGAACAAACGGCCTTACTTCAAGTAAAGCTAATTTGAAAACAAGAATATAGAGAATAGAGCAAACAAAATTATCTTCGTCTTTCTTGACGAAATTCTGGTTGACCAACTGGCATATCTCTTACGATTCTCTTTATATAATTCTTTTTATTGCGTAAGATGGGTGTTAGTCCTTTTCTTTTGCGCCCTTCAACTTTAGGGGTCTGATTTCGAACTTTTCCAGCTTTTGTAAGGCTTCCGTGACTACCTGCCATAATAATTCACTCGTATAACGAATCTTCGTTGTTCTACTCTCTTTTCTAAATCCTTCTTAATGTTTTACTCTTGAGACGAAGTATTTTTGAAGAATCCATCCGTCAAGAAAGAAAGTCTGAGAACTTATAAAGAAGTGGAGTAACTATCCATTAGAGTAGAACAACTGTACATATTTTCCTATCAAACGTAATAAAAAAGAAAAGTAGAGAAAAGACTCTGCTAATGATCAAATAATTAGGAAATTAGGTAAATAATTGCTTTATCTCTTGTTTAAAATGAAAGGAGTCGTTTAAAGGATATGGATATTGAATATAAAGCGTTTCAACTTGAGATAACACCTGAAGAAATAGCACAGTTAATTGATCACACAAAATTAAATGCTTGGGAAGGTCCAGAAGCTATTAAAAATCTGTGTAGGGAAGCGATTCAATACAATTTTTATTCTGTTTGTCTCAATTCTTGTTATGTTTCTCTTGCCGCAGAAACGTTGCAGAATACTGATATAAAGGTTTGTTCGGTTGTTGGATTCCCACTCGGAGCGATGGAATCTAGATCCAAAGCGTGGGAGACGCAACAAGCCGTTGAAAATGGTGCTCATGAGATTGATATGGTCATTAACGTAGGAATGTTGAAAAGTCAACAAGAAAAGTATGTGAAGGCTGATATCGAAGATGTTGTTTCAGCTGCAGATTCTGCACTTGTTAAAGTCATCATTGAAACCTGTTATCTAACTGATGAAGAAAAAATAAAGGCTTGTGAGCTTTCTAAAGAATCGGGAGCAGATTTTGTCAAGACATCAACAGGTTTTGGTGCCTATGGAGCTTTTCCATATGACATTAACATTATGAGAAAAATTGTTGGTCCAAATATGGGGGTAAAGGCTGCGGGAGGAATTAAAAATTTTGCTGATGCTGCACGGGCGATACTTGCTAACGGGAATATAATTGATCCATTAAAATTCAGGTTAGGTGCAAGTGCAGGGATCAATATAATTAATAACATGAAATGGTTATCGTTAAGTGATAACTGGGTTATTGATGAAATTCCTTGTCGTTTGTGTCCTGTCCGGGCTACTACATTTGGTAAAATGTCAGAAAGTCAATATTCTTACCATAAGAGTAGATGTCACATGTGTCAATATAAACAATATAATCTATTTTATGACTAATTTTCAGAATTGAAATGAGGATGAAAAATGAGCACAGAGTATATTATGAGATGCAACCTGTCTTCTGGAGCAATAACCAGAGAAGAGATTCCTGTTGATATTACGTCAGAATACGTAGGCGGTAGAGGATTAGCTGTAAAATATTTTTCAGATGAGGTTAATCCAAAGATTGATCCCCTTTCAAAAGAAAATAAGTTAATCTTTGTTGTTGGGCCTCTAACGGGTTCATCAGCTCCAACCTCTGGACGATATAGCTGTATCACAAAATCTCCACTAACTCTTACAATCTTTGATAGTAACTCAGGTGGAAGATTTGGTCCTGAACTACGGGGATTAGGTGTCTTAGCAGTAATAATTGAAGAAAAGGCCCCAACATTAAGTTATTTATATTTAGATGCGGAGAATGAAACTTACGAGGTACGTAATGCTGAAGAATTAAAAAATATTGATACATGGGAAACAATTGACATTTTAAATTCAAAAACTAAGAAAGATGCAAGAATTGCTTGTATAGGTCCTGCAGGAGAATCTTTAGGATTATTAGCATGTGTTATAAATGATAAAGGTCATGCACTCGGGCGCGGTGGGTTAGGAGCAGTAATGGGGTCTAAAAATCTGAAAGCGATTGTAGTCAAAGGTAATAAGATAGCAAAAAATCCTAAATTAAAGGCAATTTCAGATGAATTACATTTAGCCTTAAGAAAAAATCCTGTAACTAAGTCTGCGCTCCCAGTTTTTGGTACCCCTGTACTTGTCAATGTTATTAATGAATTAGGAATGTTTCCAACGCGAAATTTTCAAGAGGGTACCTTTGATGATGCTCCAGGAATTTCTGGGGAAAAACTCAAAGAACTCTATGTGGTAGGTAAACATGCTTGTGCAGGTTGTCGAATTGCGTGTGGACATATAACCCGAATAAATGACAAAGAACAGGGAAAAGGTCCAGAATTCGAAACAATTTGGGCATTTGGATCACAAATTGGCAACAATAATCTAGCTCTGATATGTAAACTTAATTATTTATGCAATCAACTTGGTCTTGACACAATATCGACGGGGAATACAATAGGTTGTGCAATGGAGCTAGCTGAACAAGGAATTCTAGATTCTTTTCCAAAATTTGGAGAAACAGATAATTTGGAGGACCTTATAAGAAATATTGCTCACAAAAAGGGGATTGGTAACGAATTAAGTGAAGGATCCAGAAGATTTGCAGAAAAATATGGACAACCAGAATTATCTATATCTGTAAAATCTCTAGAACTACCTGCATATGATCCAAGAGGCGTTCAAGGCCAAGGACTCGCATACGCCACTTCGAATAGAGGTGCCTGTCATCTTCGATCCTATATGATTAGTACAGAGGTACTTAACAACCCGATTCCAATGGACAGGTTTTCTTCAACAGGTAAAGCAAAAATTGTCAAGGTCTATGAAGATCTATCCGCAGTAGTAGATTCTCTCATCCTATGTCGTTTTTCATCATTTGCTCTCTCTGCCATAGATTATGCGCGTTTATTGTCTGTTGTGCATAAGAAGGATTATTCAGAAAAGGATATAATGAAAATTGGTGAAAGAACTTGGAACCTTGAAAAAATATTCAATTTGAAAGCAGGTTTTTCAATGAAGGACGACCGACTGCCGAAACGATTTTTAGAAAATCCGTTGATAGTTGGTGGTTCAAGAAACCGTGTTGTAGAACTTGATAAAATGCTTGCTGAATATTATGATGTCAGAGGATGGGATAGTTCAGGAGTACCAACTAAAGAGAAGCTACATAAATTAAATCTCAGCTATTAAAGATGAATACCGAAAAAAAATCAATAATATGTATTCTTAGTCCGGAGGATTTACTATAGGCAATTTTATTCGAGGATTCTCTTTACAAACAGGGTATAATTGTACCACTTGCCATATGAAGTGCTGTGCAACCGAATATTCACTCCCACTTCTCCCTGAAGAAAGAGAATCACTCTTCAAAAGATATTCTTATTGTGAAATATTGCTCTACAAAGATGATTCACGAGACTATTTGCTGAGAGGAGACAAGTGTGTTTTTCTCGATAACCAAGGATTATGTAGATTACACAAAACTGTATTGAAACCGTTAACATGTAAAATTTATCCCTTAATCCTATGGAAAGTAAATCCAGAACAGACCTTGGTATGGATTAATCCATGTAGGGGATTTGGGTTTTATTGGATTGCTCAACCACAAGACCAAATAAAAAACTCATCGATTGAGTATATCCTTGAGGAAGCCATTCCATATTATCAAGAATATTGGGGGGAAAAGATAGATTCAAATAATCCATTCAGCTCAATCCCCCTAAAAAGAGTTCAAAATGAAATTCACTTCCTTGATAACAATAAAAAGGATTATATTCATGAAAAAGCTCTAAATCTAGAGCCGATCAGTAATTTTTTCGAGAAATCTTTTCGATCATCTCTTAATTGCGAAATAATATTTTCTGATTCAGATCTAAAAGAAATTATTAATTCTGTCCTCACTTGGCTTTCATGGAGTCCAGTGGGTCTTCAATTATCGTTAATTAATGCTAAATCTATTTTTCTAATTGCTTCGTTATTAGTTGGAAACCACTACCTAGACGTTGAGGATAACCTTGAAGATAAGAAAGGTCAAAAAGAATTTAAACATTTTCTATCTTCATTCTTGGCAACGTCAATTCTACCATCATTTTGGCAAAATGTCTACCATCTTACTCCTTCTAGAAATATAAAAAAATTCTCTGAACTAGTTTATCAAGTCTTATTAGGTCAAATATCACAAGAAAGGTTATTAAAACTCTGATTAACTCTTAATGCCAAGTATTAACTTCGAAAATCGGGTGGTAATCCAATTTGTCTAACTAGCAGATTGCTTAGCTTATCGAACCGTGGACGGGATTCTAAAAGGAAATCTTCAAGATTTACTTCAACCTGCTTCAATTTCTCTCTTTCATCAGAAAGTAAATTGCCTTTAGTTATGTGATATTCAAAAAATTTGCACACCAATTGAGGAGCTTTTGTCATTTGGATGATTTCCTCATCAGTAAGCATTCGAATTCGATAAAACGTTTGATTTACACGAGAATCAAAAATATGGCTTTTAGGATGAATAATAGCGGTTAAATAACTTCTCCCTTGAGTTACATTGTCCTCCTCCATCCAAATATCACTTCCAAAGGACCACATTTCATAATCGATTCCCCATATTCTTGAAGCTTTATTGCTCTTTTCCATTTGAACTAAGTAATTACCAGCATTCCGATCAGGATCATTTAACCAAATATCGAATGGTAATAGAAGATAGGCGTCATCGATGTTTTGTATTGCATCAAATCCAGCGTCTAAATCATCTTTTCGATCATCTAAGTATTCATCGATATTCTTACTATCAGGAATTTTCTCTTGAAGGAGAGCTAAGACGTCAACAGCTTTTTTACGATTGCTTTTTCTGGCCAATACATTCTCAAAACGATCTGAGGTAGTTAAAGATCCAATTTCACGTTCAGACAAGTGATAAAATTCTTCGGCTGATTCCCCTTCTTCCTCCTCTTCATCCAAAATTATTACATCTTCCTCTTTCAGGATTGTAGAAGGTTTGAGTACGAATTTGGCAACTTTCCGCGAGCAGATTAGCTGTGTTTCTGGTACATTTAAATATAATCGTCTCCCAAGACGCGAAGCAGTCATTTCGTTTAAAGCTCGCCATAAATGAAGACGATCTCGGCTACGTTCGGGAGTATCTTGGATATCTACTTCCAAGTCTGATACTTTTTTTACGTCAAAGTCGATAATGTGAGAAAACACTTTCAGAAGCCACTCTTTCCCTTGATGGTCAACGAGAATCGTGGCTTTTCCATGTTGGCCAGCTGCAGACAGAGTTTTATCAGAAAGCTTTAATTTATTCTTGACGTTTTTTCGTTTATCATCTGTGTAAAGAACTAAATCCCATTCAGACATAATGCTCATCCCTAAAATATGAGATAAATTAGTTCTTGATGGGAATAGATTATTAAAAAACTTTAGCTTACTTTCGTTCCATTAGAGACATCTTTATCAGGAATCAATAATCCTAAATCTTTACCTTCTACTGCTGCAAGAAGCATTCCTTCAGATCTAACACCACGAATGGTTGCAGGTTCTAAATTAACAATAACTGTAATTTTTTTATCTATCAATTCTTCAGTATTGCGGAAAGATGCGAGTCCAGCTACCAATTGTCTTTCTCCAATTTCTTCTCCTAAATCGACCCTTATTTTAAGGAGATTTTTGGCTTTAGGTATTTTCTCGGCTTTTCTAATTGTTCCTATTCGGATATCAAGTCTTTCAAAATCTTTGAATGGAATAATTCTTCTATCTGGCAATTTTTTCACCTTTTTTGTCTTCTTTCTTTGTTTTCGATGAATATCCTCAAGTTGTTTCTGTATCTTTTCTATCTCAATTTTAGCGAATAGGGGTTTTGATTCTAGTATTTCAGAACCAGGATTTAATTTGAGTTTTCCTGCCTCACTTAAAAGCTGATTATGGACGTTTCCCTTCTGTTTAAGCACTTCCCATATTTTAGTGGCCGAATCAGGTATGATTGGTGATAGCAAAATACTTAGTGTAGCAACTGATTGAACACAAAGATACAAAGTGGTTTCTACTGCAGTAATGTCAGTTTTTATCAATTTCCAAGGCTCCTTTGAACTCAAATACCCATTAGCTGTTCGTGCAAAATCAATTATGGCAGTAGTTGCCTTCTTAAATTCAAAATTGTCAAAATTATCAGCAACAGATTCGGGAACAGTATGAATAGCTGAAACAAATTCTCTATCCGTAGCATCTAATCTGTGACATTCAGGAATCTTACCTTCGAAATATTTGTGTAATAAAACAAAAACACGATGAATATAATTACCCAAAACGTCATTGAGATCGCTATTCACACGTTGTTCTAATTCAGGCCATGTAAAAGAAGTATCTTTAATTTCAGGGCGAGTTGCTGCCAAATAATATCTCCAATAATCAGTTGGTAGAAGTTTAGCGGCTTCATCAATCCAGATACCAACACCTCGAGATTTACTGAATTTTTTATCATCAAATATAAGAAATTCAGTAGTACTCACATTGTAGGGGAGAACAAATGGATCCCCGTAGCTATCTTTCGTTCCTAAAAGGAGTGCTGGAAAAAGAAGAGTATGAAAGAAGATATTATCCTTACCAATAAAGAAAATAGTACGAGTTTCTTGATCAAGCCAAAATTGCTTCCAATAGTCTGGATCTTTGTATAAGCGCAGTCCAAGGTCAGCTGAAGCAGAAATATATCCTAAAACCGCCTCTAGCCAGACATAAATTGATTTTCCCTCTGCTTCAGGTATTGCTGGACCCGCAGGAATCCCCCATGCTAAATCCCGAGTTAATGTTCTTGCTTGTAACCCCTCCTCCAAAATATGGTTGGAAAATTTTCGTGCGTTATCAGGGAACTGTTGATTTCGTTGTATGAAATCAGTCAATTCTTCTTGAAAAGCACTGAAATCATAATACCATTGGGTTGTAGATTTATACACTGGGGATTTTCCACAAATTTTGCATACAGGACTGATTAATTCAACTGGACGAAGTGGTTTTCCACAAGTTGGAGAATCACACTGATCACCTCGTGCTCCTGGAGTTTTACAATGCGGACAAGTCCCTTCAACAAATCGATCTGGTAAAAATCGCTTATCTGTTTCACAGTACAATTGCTCAATCTCTTTACTAAATATAAATCCGTTTTCGAAACATCGACGGTAGAAATCCTGTACCCATTGATAATGGAAAGAATTAGCAGTTTTTGAATAGTTGAGATCAATATTCCATGTGCGGAGTAACTCTAGAATTTGAATGTGATTTCGATTAACTAGCTCTTCAGGCGAAATTCCTTCAGTTAGAGCCGCAACTTCAATCGGTGTCCCGTGACAATCCGAACCTGTTGCTGAAATTACATTTGCTCCGCGGAGCTTCAAGTAACGAACATAAATATCAGCACTGAGTAGGTGTAAAATTGTTCCAAGATGGGGAACGGCGTTAACGTATGGCCATGCAGGACACACAACAAATTTCTTATCAGTTAAATCTTCCAGGAGAGACACATCCAAAATAATGGCTATTTTTTTTACTAAAATAATTATCAAGTACAATTAAGGGAGGAGTTGAGAGGCAAGTAGAATAAAAAGTTTCAACCCTAATAAGGCGAACTAAGGTATTATCTTGAAAGAAACCAAAAAAGAATTCAAAGTAATTCAAGCATTTGGCAATCCCACATGTTATTTCGCCTCAAAAAGAGCAGAAAAACGAGTATTTAAAATTCTTTCGAGGGTTTACTCAATTTTGGAAAATTTTTAGTAGGTGTATAAAAGAAAAATGTGGAGCTTATACTGTCGAGTATCTACTGCGAAGTGTGTATTTTGTCTGTGAAGAGAATATGGGTTTTTTTCGTGTAACTTATAAAAAATATTATAAAGTTCTGCAAAGGAAGCTCTCATGACCAGTTAGACACTTGAGGTTTAATCGGTATAAAAACTAGAATACGATGGGATTCAGCGTGCCAAAAAACATTGTTTTTTATTAGCGCTGGATCCCCTCCCTCCCCCCTCTTACTGTTTCTCTTATTTAATAACGCATTTTGCTTTAATTGAATTTTCGATTGCATTTTTTTTGTTTTCAGAAAAATCGAAAAAAACTAAAAATTTCAATAAACTGATGACTAGTTACTTTGTTGAACTCGCCTAATTATGACTTTTAATGGATAAAGAATAGTTCTTCTCTAGCAAAGTGCCCATTACTTGTCTCTTTGATGGTTAGCTCGGAGTTAACCTGTTTTACTCTTATTAATTTCTGATGCGTAGACTAAGGTAGCTGCAATATCATCAACTGAATCTCCTAGTGCTTTATAGCTATCAACTTTTTCCCGCATCGATTGTTTCATTGCTTTGAAGACTGCATATTGACGATCCAAGGAGAATTTTGAATACAAGCTCGCCATTACTAACATACTAGCGATTCGGGCTGTTTTTTTTGGATTTTTGCGAAATTCCTTGTCATCAAGAACCATAATTTCTTGGAGTTTGTTAAACCGGTCAAGAATATCTTTATACGCTTCACTCATGGAACAGAGTCACCTAATTCGTAATTATTTTGAAAGGTTAATATATTGAGGAGTATGATCGTAAATTATTGCCTTTTAAAATAAATAAAAGTGTTATCGTCAGATTATGTTTGTTATAGAACCAACTTTCCTATAAACCTAATTTTATAGATACATAATTGCAAGTACAATCAGAGCTTTATTCACTTATACTTATTAATTAGAAGCCTCTCCTTTGATACAGGGAAAAATTTCGGTGAAGATACCATGCTAACGGAAGAAGAATGGTTAGATCGACTCGCAATTGAAGCTCAAGAACTAACTCGGGAACAACCTACCTTCCGATCAGTGAATAATGATTTAACTTTTTGGAAAGGAGAAATCCTTGGTTCGGGGTTATATGAGGGTGGTGTATTTGTAATAGAAATAAAAATTCCTCGGAGTTACCCATTTGAACCACCTAAGGTACGATTTAAAACCCCTATTTGGCATGTGAATATATTCAGGGAGAAAGTGTGTGTAGGTGTTCTTGGAAAGGATTGGAGTCCCGCATATAGCTTGGTACAGGTTGTCGAAACAATTCGATTTCTTTTAACTAGTCCCAATCCAGAGGATCCGCTTAACGCGACCGCAGCACGTCAATGGAAACGGAACAAGAATGTATTTCGAAATCAGGTTCTGGATTATATTCGACGCTATGCCCACTGGAATCAAAAATAGATGGAATCTAAACTCCTCGATGAATTTCCCGCTTGACTGAATATTTTTCAGGATATTCAAGTCTCGCAAAGATTTTATCAGCCTTGACTTCCTGTTTTAAGGTCTCTAACCAAGTTATGTCATCTTCTGCATCTAATCCCCATACAAATAATGCTTTTTTATATCCACTTTCTTCATAGAGAGTTGAACTACGAAGTGCATGAGTTAAAGCATCCCAACTCGGTGTACCAGGTTCTGGATACATGGGAGAATAAGGCATGATATGATATATTACATATCCACAAATTTCTATAATTCTATCCAGATTTATCCCATAATGACGAATAAATCCTTCGTGCCATTCAGTTTCAGGATCCACTGGGACAACCATGCCAATATCTAAGCTAGGTCGTTCGCTTCTTGCATTCTCGACTGTTTGACGAAATGCTCTACTGATAAGATCAACACGCCAATCTTCAAACATTCGTTGAATAGAAGGGTCCTTCTGGATATCTAGGTAGCTGGTATCAAGACTTACACCTGATAATTCCGCAAATTTTCGAACTGCTCTTTTCGAAAATGAAAATTCCTGTCTCGGGAAGAGAAATTCTTGCAGAACTAATGATCGAATGGGTTTACGGGCCACTTCACGAGATATTTGGCTCAGATGTTTCCAGTATCCCTCCATACTGGGGTCGACATATGTAGTCATTAGAGTGCCATCAGAGCGACCAATTGAATAATTCGGATCCGATCCGAGATATGAATCACCAAAGGCATACGAAAATGCATGGGTTTTCATACCAAGATCATTCGCCAATTCTGTAAAATCTGTAAAGAAGTTTTCATAATTTCGATCACTAGGCGCCGCTCCACTTCGAAAAGTCACCAATCCATCCTCTTTCTTGCAAACAAGCGCTACTTCTTCAACCACTCCTCCGTACTCGGCAAGAAACGCATTTGCTCCTTGGCCTGCAAGCGAATCAGGTGTAGTAGGATCAATTACAGGAATAAAACCATGTTCGATTAATTCGTCTAAGTTCAATATGGTATCCCTCAAAGGACTCTCGTATACGATCTTGATTCTAGTGATTCTTTTTAAAAATTATCCTTTATTGTTGCAGAGAAAATCCTAAACAGAAATCCTACCTCCTCCACCGAAAGGCATTAATAAAGAAATTTAGAGGATATTAAACGTAAAAAAACACTTTACTATGAAATGTGTGAACAATTATGGGGAACTTCGTAGAATGGGCTCCTGGAGTATTTCGGATTATAGGGAAAACAGGTAAACAAAAAGAAGAATTTGCTAGCTATTTGGTCATGGGGGAAAAGATAGCAATAATTGATTTACCCTCGAGATCCGTTGGAAAGGACATAATTTCTTTCATTAAAAAAGCAGGTAGAGATACTTCGGATATCAAATACATAATTCTAACCCATACTCATCCTGATCATTGGGCGGGTATTAGCGCACTATCAAAGATAAAACCACAAATCGTAATTCATGAGTCAGGAATAAAAGCCCTAACCGAAGGACAAAAATATATATTGGATAAGCAATTCCCAAATCCTTCAAAATTTAGGTTAGCAATGAAATCATCTCTCTTCTCAAAAATTGGGAAAGTAAAAGAAGAACTCATTACACGTATTAGTGATAGTGAAACAATTGATTTAGGGTCTGAAGAACTAATTTTGCAATCAACAGGGGGACATTCTAAAGATTCTCTCTTAATTCAAGCCTATTCAGCCAAGTGTACATTCATAGGCGATGAAGGAAATATTGCTCCAGAAAAACCTGCCTCATTCTTCATAGATGGTACTGGAGATTCTCAGAAACGGTTGAAAGTGCTGAAAATGTTGTCTAATTTATCTACAGATATTATTTGTCCTGCTCACCAGAGTCCTGTTCCACATCCTTTCGATTTATACCTGCACAATTTGATATTTGAGCACAAACACACGAAAGATACAATATATGATATACTTGTAAGTGTAGGAGAAGCGAAAACCTATTACATCGCCGAAGAATACCTTAACACTATTGGAATATCTTGGGATTCCCCATTTGAAGAGTTAGGAGTGGCATCAACAACTGTAACGGCGTTTCTAAGGGAGATGGAGAATGAGGGCCGTACCCATTATGAAATTCATTCAAAACGATGGAGCATTATCTGAAGTCATTTCTTCAATCAAGAAACCAAGCAGAGTTTTCAATTAGGTCAATATCAATTGAAATCCATGCATCGATACAACTGTCAAGATTTGTTTCATGTAGCAAACGTACGTATACAAACGTTTCAGGTTGGTAAAGGTATAAATCCCAAGAAAAACCTTGTTTAATGGAAAAAGCATTAATTCCTGCATCAATAATTTGACCCTTTTTAATTTCAAAATAAATGAGCTCGCCATCTAGAGGTTGTTCAAGAATTTGTGAAATTATTTTCTGTAAATCAGAGAATATTCCTGTAATTTCCTTTTGAGGCTCAGAGTAGATATTCCAAGTTATAATGGTATTTTGATTCTGTTTCTTTATCTTAACAGGTAATGTTCTTTTGCGATTTGGTGTTAATTGGTCCAGATGATTTTCTAGTGCCTGTACCAGTTCTTGGAGAACTATAGGTAAGTACGTTATTTCGTTCATATTACCACTTTTTATTGCAGTAAGGACAATAATTCTTCTTTGCTAACCAACGTAGCATATGTTCTTGATGGGCTCTACTATGGCAGTGGGGACATTCCATTAATGGATCGTTATCTTTAACAGGCTTCCAACAGATAATACACCGTGAGGAGGTTTGAAATGGATCCCAGTTTCCAATGGGGCGAGAAATTAATTTTATTCGATTCCCTTTCATATTTTAATTCTCCATCCACTTTTTTCGGTATATAGAGCCTTCGAGAGTGAATTTAATTTTGTACTGAATGATTTGTCCCATAAGAGTGTGTCTACCTCTCATTTGTTGTCATTAGCGACTCTAATTTGCTGAGAATCCGTGATAAGTCCTTTTTCAATGTTAATAAATCAATTGTTTCAATATGTCGGTTATTGGTTGTAATAGATTGCTGTTGTTCAATTTTACGGTCTAAATTTCCTAATATTACAATTAAATCAGAGAAACTTTTACTCAGATCGGTTATGAGACCTGATTGACTCGCGATTTCTTTTGAAACGGTTTCCAATTTTTGTTGAAGCATATTGAACCTGTTTTCTATTTTTCCATATTCAGAAAAGACTGAATCAATTACCGTTTCCAATCCTTTAACAGTCGGTACGTCTCCTTTTGGAGTTTTCAAAGATTCAATTTTGATTTCACGAGATTTTTTATCCATTTTAATCCACAAAAAGTAATATGCTTGCTTCAGTACAGCTAAGAAATTTACCCATAAAATTCTATTGAAATGACATTCTTATTTTCTAAGTCCCTAGATTCAATTTTAGTTTGGAATCTCTTTTAAAGTTTCTATTCCTTTTTTAATCCGTGTATAGGAGATACAACATACATCAGTATCTTTAATGTCTGAGTTCTATTTCAGACGTTAGCATTAATGAAAGGATTTATTTCCATATGCAAACATCATCTGAAAACATATTCTCGGTAATATTACTCGGTACAAGTGGAGTGGGAAAATCCTCCATCGCCTTTTACTTAGAACATGGTTATCCCGCACCAGGTAATATAAAACCAACGATTGCCTTTGGAATCTCTCATGTCGAGATTGGATCTACGTTATTGGGTTTAATCGATGTGGGCGGGCAGAAGAGATTTTTAGATATGCGGTATCATGAACGCTTTGTTCGTACTGCTGATGGAATTGTTTTTGTCATAGATAGTTCACAAAGAAACTTTAGATACGATGAACAGTGGTTAGATGAAGCATTACGTTTAATACCTGGCAAGATACCAATCTTAGTAATAGCAAATAAACAGGACTTACCTATAGCATTATCTCCAGACTTTATTCACAAAGCATTTGTTGAAGCTCATCTAAAGGAGTATGCATATCAAATTTTTGGCACTGTAGCGACAGATCCTGGTGGGATTCGAAGTGGTGAAAATCTTGAAGTAGCTTTTGAGTATCTAGTAGAAGAAATGATAAAATATCGTAAAGTTGTGGTTGAGCAAACCCAAATTTGAAAATCAAATGAAAATATTAAGATTTATCCTTATAGACAAATCTAGCTAAGTTTAAACCTTTTTTACGCGTTTTAGAATATTAATTTTCAATTCTAAGATAGTATTTTGGTTCCCTTGAATTGAGTTCAACTAATAAGGAGTGGGGTACTATTTTTCACCAGATCCCCTTAGAGGATATGTGTGCTACACTTGTTCGAAAAAATACGAGTAACTAGTGGTATTCCTTATTTAGATGAGCTTACACAAGGCGGCCTTATCAAAGGTACAACAAATCTGATTATTGGACCTGCTGGAGCTGGAAAAACTATCTTCGGATTGCATTTTCTGTCAGAAGGAGCATTAAAGAATGAAAATGGTCTACTTGTAGCTATGCAGGAACCTCCATGGGCTATTCGTCGTGATGCGAGTAATTTTTCTTTTTTTGATCATAATCACTATGTTGAACCAGAAAAAATAGTTATGCTTGATTTTACTCCTTCAGGTTGGGAATTATGGGATCCTGATAGTCTTAATTTAACAGAAGGCTCTCCTTTTGTCATTGAAGCCGAAGGTGTGCCATATGATGAGACTTCCTTACCAACATTCCTACATAGAGTCTTTTATCATATAAGTCAAGTTGTGGAAGAAAAGAAAATTGAACGCATTGTTATTGACCCTCTAGCGGCATTTCGATTTTATGACTATGGTAATGATCAGGGTTTCTTAAGGAAATTAACTACAGGCTTTTTAGCTAATATTGCTTCACTAAATGTAACCACACTCGCAATATCAGAATTACCAAGTAATACAGGCACTTCGATCTTTGGAGAAGAGTATATTGCCGATTCGATAATTCATCTGGATATGCTGTCAGTACGAGGAGAAATGATGCGAATCCTCAGAATCAGTAAAATGAGAGGAACAAAACATACTACTAAAACATTGACATTTCAGATCACAAATGACGGGATAATATTTCTCGAAGCAGATGATGATGAATAGGTGTAATCCTACTATTTATTTAGAGAAGAAGAATAGTTCTATAGGCTCTCAAAATCCCCATTCGTATCGTTTATAAGTTAAAGGTCAAGTGAATACGTGGGATCTACAAGTTATCCTCAAAGACAGATAAATTACGGTTAACTTGATTTGGTGAATAATTTAAAAGCTGGGAATTAAATATGCAGATAAATATCGTTCAGGCAATTGGAGGAGGACAGATTACGCTCACCTGTGAGAAAACAGAATCTTTGGCATCAATTAAAGAGCGAGTTGCTCAACAAAAACGAATTCCTGCTCGTTCAGTCATTCTTGTATTTCAGGGGAAGCAGCTTGATGAGAGCGAGACCTTAAAATCAGCAGGGATAGAAGATCTAGATAAATTATATATGATTACAAGAACAACTGGCGGAATAGTTCGTTAATCATCATTTTTTTTATCCTCCCCTTTTGTGGACATTTGTATGATAATTTTGTTTTCTAAGGGACATTTATCTTAAGAAAGATCGGTTCTTAGGAACTGTTTTCTATATCCTTTTGGATTTCTTTTGTCATTGTTTCCAAGGAAATTTAAAATCTCTATTGATATGTTAAAAACACAAAGCAAATGAACATAAAATCTTACTATATTTGATTCGGGTAGGAAAAATGGATATATTTACTCACGATTCCCAAACTATTCGCTATGACAGGCAAGTTTTGATAGAAAATTGGAATCAGGATAAAATTCGTGAAGGTAAGGTTATAATAGTAGGGATGGGTGCATTAGGATTAGTAGCAGCTGTTTCACTAGCAATGGCGGGAGTAGGAGAGTTTATATTAGTTGATTTTGACACGATCGAAATAAGTAATTTAAATCGGCAATTACTATTCCGAATGGATGATATTGGTAAATCTAAAGTAGAAGTAGCCACTCGAGAGTTATTGAAAATTAATTCCGAGTTAAAAATTACAGCACTTAACATGAAGATACAGGATGTTCCACAATCTGACTTGGAATCAGTATCTGTTATTGTAGAAGGGTTGGATACATTCATTGATCGAAGATGGGTCAATTCATATATTGTTGAACATAACATTCCATTAGTTTCAGGAGGAATGTTTGGATTCTTAGGAAACATACAGGTAATAATCCCTCATGAGAATGCATGCTTGGAGTGTCAATCATTAATCCCAGAAGAAGAATTACAGAAAGCTTGTACTCCTTTTGGGGAGGGAAGAAAAGAAGTTCGTCAAGAAGAACCTGCAGAAGAGAATATTCCATCAGTCTCAAGCGTATCGTTTGTGATAGGAGGATTAATGGCTCAAGAAGCGTTGAAAATCCTCTTAAAATTATCACCACTCAAAGATTACTTATTTTGGGATGGTTCAGTTGGAGTATTTACTGCTATCGAACTTTCAAGGCGTAAAAACTGCTTTGTATGCTCTAGTGAATATCAACTGAATGCAATTCCTGTAAGATCAGCATTAGACCAACAAATCAATGATTTTGTTACTCAGTTACGTTATTCTTTCAATCTTGGAAAGGAAATGGTCATGATCCATGGAACAGTAAAAATTGACTCCTCCAAGGAAAAATTATCGACGGTACTAAAATCTGCAGATATTGTTCGTGTAATAGATCCCTCTTTGTCTAAACCGTTGAAGTTCCAAGTAACTTTTGATTCTTAATATCTTATACTTGTTTTGCTCAAAGAATAATGGGAATAATAAGGTAAAATAAAGCAAAACCTCCCGCTATTGCGCCTGAAATTATGTAGGAGTAGGTAGGATTTAGCAGATGTCCAGATTGGAGACCATTACCACAATGATAAGCACATACTGCTAGAAACGGTAGGTATATGATTTCAAAAATAGCATAATTCATCCAAGTGGTATTGTCAACAGTATTGAGGGGACTACCCAACAAGATGATAAAAATGGAAACAACTAAAGAAGCAGTGATAAGTGGCCCTAATGAATAACCTACAATACTATATGTATCTCGCAAGCTGGCTTTTCCACCAAGTGTTTTAGCTATTAGCCAAATGACAAGTGTAGTAATAATCCAGCCAAACAATGCCAATATAAGAAAAGCTATTCCTGCGAGCCAAGGAAGAATGAGGAAGTAAATGAAATGAAAATCATGCCAAGTCGTGTTACTTGCTTTAATTACAAAAGCTCCAATCCGGGTTGCATATGAGACCGATAATAGGTACAATAAGATAATAACTCCTAGTCGATCTGGATTAACACCAATTTCATTAAACAGAATTTTACTATCACGAGGATCTGAAAGACTTCTCCATATACGTGAAAATCGTTCTTTGAAAGTTAGACCTATTCTTTGTTTTTGACGCAGTATCTTTGTTAGATCAAATCCACAGTAGGGGCACAAAATATATCCAGCTGGACTTCTTTCACTACAATTTGGACATACGATTGATTCAGATTCACTCACGAGAGATCACTTCGAAAAGACGGGTACTTCTCTGATTATGGAATAATGATTTATCAAATTCACTTATTGATAATTATTTTCATTTCTAAGAATGTTATGAAGAAGAACTCGCCTTATTCTTATATTAATTTGGAAGAAAGTTTAAATGTAATCTTTTATACTTCATCCAAACTGGTCCGAAATCATGTCCGATCTGTTATTTGGCCCTTTAGGCGAGAGTATATTACAGTTAATTCAAGGTATATCAAATATGTTCTTTGATATTTACTTTGGAGTTTTGACAACTCTTGGAAACACGTTACCTATTTTGATAATCTTAGTACTACTTTATTATACATTGAATAAAGAGTTAATACCTAGATTAATTTATTTACTCGTGTTCTCAGCTCACTTAAACTCTGTAGCAAAGATCTTTTTTCATAATCCTCGCCCCTACGTATATAATGCAGAAAAGTTTCAGGTTACTACAAATGTACTCAATCAAGAGACAATTTGGGGTGCAGAAGGTTTTTCTTTCCCATCAGGACATTCTCAAGTCCAAGGAACTATCTGGGGTTATATCATTAAGAAAGTAAAACATGTACCCTTATTCGTTGTAGGTATTGTGCTCTTAATTTCCATTCCTCTAAGTAGATCGTATTTAGGAGTCCATTGGCCAAGCGACATTGTCGTTGGTGTATTATTTGGTGTTATTCTATCATGGGCATATATCAAGATTGAGCCTTATCTAGGATCCAGGATTGAGGTATGGACTGACACCAAGAAAATTATGTTCGGTATATTATTTAGTGGCCTCTTGATCATTCTAGGTTTCATAGCTTTCGTACTTGGAACGATTTTTCCTTTTAATGAATCAATATCATTATCTGATCCAGGGGTATGGGTTGAAACTGATCTGGGAACATACCCTGGTCTGTTCGCAGGTATTGTTGTTGGCCAAGTATTAGAATTAAAACATGTGAAGTTTACAACTAAGAATTTGAGCAGAGGAAGCGTTTTCTTTCGCGTAATATTTGGATTTGTCTCAGTTGTGGTTTTATATTTTGCAGCGAAGGGAATTGAAGATTTTGCGATGATTTTCCAGTCTGAACTCGTATGGATTACTCAAGTAACCAACTTTTTGTCGTATTTCGTAATAGCTTTTTGTATCGCGTATATAATCCCTTGGTTGTTTTCTAAATTTGAATAAGTTCTGAATTAATTTTTATCCAGTTAAAATTAATTCCTTTTCACCTCAATAGGAAGCAACCAAAAAAACTTATTCAATATAAAAGAAATCTGTTTGGTCTACGAATTGGATTTCATTTTTTTCGTTCCTGAAATATAGTGCAATATTTAAGGAACAGGGACTCTAATATATCAGACCCCAAATTGAAATGGAGATAAACTATGCCAGATGAAGATGATAGGAAGTCTTCTCCCCAAGATAGCCCAGATTATACTTCCATTCTTGAGAAACAAATAGAATCAGATATTACCGCCATGGAAATGGAAGAATTCTATTTAAAGGCACAAGTGGATTTAGAAAATGCGTTAACTGATGGTGGTGATTTTCTTCACATTCTAGAAGATGCCTACTCCCATTCCCGTCCAACAGAGGAGGAAGAACAGAAGAAATTCGAAGAATTTGGGTTATTTCACTCTCAAAAGACTGAAGAAATAGTGATGGTAACGTGTTTCAAGGACTCTGGACGTCCTTTATTTGAGATTTGTCTTTCAAATAAGGCTAGCTGCCAAACTTCTTTGAGTTTTATTTTAAATGTGATGAAGAATTACGTTCGACATAAACTTGGGGAACTCATTGAAGAATTGTCCTTGGAATCTCAAATAATTCATTTCTTTGTGATCGAGGAGAAATACATAATTTCAATTGTCACAACAAAACAAATCACTAGAGATAGAATAGGACAGCTCGCAGTACAGATTGTTACGATCATGAAACGGTACTCCGATGAGCGATTACGGGTAAGTACTGACTTTGAACAAGAAGTACTAAAAACAATAGATGGTTTTCAAGCTTCTTTTGTTAAAGAACGCCATACACTTAAAATAATTCTAATCGGAGACGGTGCAGTCGGAAAAACATCGATTAGAAGACAATATCTGGGAGAAGGGTTCAGGAATGATTATCAGATGACCATAGGAGCTGATTTAGCGAGCAAAGAGTCACCCGTTTTATATTCTGGTGGAAGGCAAGTCAAATACTTAATTTGGGATCTTGCTGGTCAGCCTCGGTTTGAAGGAGTCCGAAAAGCTTATTATATGTCCGCTATGGGAGCTATTGTGGTTTTTGATACCACTCGTGTCGAGAGTTTTCAAAACACTGTTGGGTGGATGAATGAATTTTGGAAACTTAATGGTAGGGGACCAGTTCCCATTATTATATTAGGAAATAAAGCGGATTTACGTGATGAAGGGGTAATGGGTGTTTCTGATGCAAAAGCTAGAAAATTTGCTAGTACACTTTCTCATGTGGCTAAGCAATATAGGGGTTTTAACATTCATTATCTCCCAACAAGTGCGAAAACAGGTTTAAATATCAATTTAGCATTTGAGTTATTGGGAGAGGCAGTAATGGACTTTTTTGAATCAGCAAAGAAATGATGAACTGTGGTTAAGAGCTTTAAGAGAATTTTTAGTATTATAGGCGAATCACAGTGTACTACGGGTTTTTTCTCTTCCTAATTGTGAGGATTTTTTAAGCATAGCAAGTAATGTTAACCTGACTAAGAGATAAAATGATAGCGGAGTATTCTTGAAGAGAAGTAATCTTCCTCCCTATTTCCATAGTTTTAGGTGAAATTAATGGATAGAGACTTTATATTAGCAAGAGAGGCACAATTAACATATTCAAATAATGCTGCATCAGGATTCAATCCAGTAGGAGAATCTCTTGTTCGTTGGCAAGGAACATTAACTTATACAACAAACAGGGGAAGGAATATGTTCACATTTGAGATTTTCCTCCCAGAGTACTTTCCCAATGTACCTCCAGTTGTAACTGCAATTGGGTGGATGGATCATCCAAATATTGATAAAGATGGATTTATTCAGTTACGGATTCTGGATAATTGGCGAGCGGAATTTCATCTCTACCAGGTGATTATTGCTTTAAAAAATCTTATGTCTCGTGTACCACCAACCCCGCGCGGAGAAACAGCTAAGTCAGTACGCGATACTATGGTGAGAATAACTGAACCAGCAATTGAAAACAGAGATTCTAGATCAGCTGCAGAAACAAAAGCATTACGTACAGAATTAACCGCTAAAAATGCCCAATTAACTGCAAAGGATGAAGAATTGGCCAGATTAAGAGCTAGGTCCATGATGAGCTCCGAGGAGTCATCAAAGACTCTGAGAATGGAAGTTACCGATCAACAAGTGCTAGAATCTGAAAGAATTGCCATTTCTGATCTCCTATCATCATTAGAAGATAGATATGCTGCTGGTGAGATCTCAATCTTTGAATATTCACGTTTATACAAGAAATATACCAAAGAGCTTTATTTACTTCGGAAACAGTTAGAATACTTGAGCTAGGTAAAAACAATGTCATTTCCTCAAAACTTATCACACAGATGGGATCTAGAAGCCCGATTATTTGCGAATATTGGGACCCTCGATTTAATTTCACGTACTTATGATCGTGGAGAGATCGATTCGAGTACATATCATAAACAGCATAGAACCCTTCTAACTAGTATTATAAAGACACGTTCAGAGTTAGAACAGTATAATTTTGATGTTGATCGATTTATTGAAGAAGAAGGAATTAGCCAACTTTTCCCTTCGGGTCTTTCAAAACTCAAAATGACTGAAGGAGCCGATGATAATGCTTATAGTCGAATTGATTATTCAAGCATAAAGAAACTTCCAACAATTGCTGCGGAGTTTGTAGCCAATGCGATTGAATTACTAGATCTTCTACACTTAGAATCAATCGCAACTGTTGATCGAGTGTTACCCTATCTTGATGAAATTCACGATATTGTAGTTAGAGCACCAATGTATGGAAATGATCATTGGGTAACACAGGACATAAATCAGTGGATTAACTGGATGGATAAACAAAAACCAGGACAATTATTGAAAAACAAGGAGATTAAGAAATTAGAATTACAAGGTTCTCGCTGGCTTTCTGACTTTAGAAGGGAACTAAAAAATCTATAAGAATCGTTCTCATAAAAGATTAGTTTTACCAGTTCTTATAAGCAGCTCTGTCCTTTCTTCAGCAATTTTCGCTAATTCAAATTCAAATTGTTTCAAGAGTTCGAAATATTCACGACCCGCTACTTTTTTACGGCCTTCTTTTAGTTCCTGTAAAGCTCGTTTTGATGCAAGTTCATGAATTCGCAAGTCTCGTAGTCTTTCCTCTAAAAAACCATTAATAAAATCTGGGATATTCTCTGGATTCTTACTTGGATGCTTATTGGAGGAAGATGGGGTACTTTTATGGTTCTGAAAATTTAATGCTGAAAGGATTTTTTCCTGATAAATTTCCGAAGACCAATCACGGAATGGTTCATTGATATACAAGTCACTTGGACGACCCAGATAACTCAACTTTAGTGAATTGAATATCCGAATAAGATTTTGAGCATCAGACTGTATGACAAAATCTCGTTTAATAGCAGTTATTAAAAGCTTATCCCGCTTTAAAAATCCAGAATTCTTTTTTTGTACATCCAGTAGCGCTTTGGGAGAGAATTCATCGCAAATGATAGTTTTATGGCTTAAAACATTAGTTCTCTTTTTCTGAAGTAATACAATCCTATCCGTTGTAATAATTAAATCAATAGTAGTCTTCCTAAAGCTATCATTATGTAGATCTAAATTTGAAAAATAGCCAATACCCAATTCACCTGGGATTAAAACAAAAATATCGAGACATCGGGCTAAGTGTTTTCGTGTTTCATCAAATAAATCACATTTTTTCTCTACTTGTTCTATAAGCGCGGAGATGGTTTCAAGCTTCGATACAACCGTCTGATCAAAGCTCGCTATATGTTTTTGAAATAGAGAGATTTGCAAAGATGAGTTACGAAAAGAATTCTCCGATATTGGGTGACGTACTACATTATGGTAGATTCTTTGGAGCTTTGAAGCATATTCCTGAAATTCATTCAAAGTAAAATTTTCAATTTTCTTTGTCTCTAGAAAGATTTTGTCAATCAAATTGCCAGGGATGAGAAATTGTTTGCGAAAGGAACGTAATCTTGACTCCAATTGGCCAGTTCGTTTTAAGAGAATAACAGGACGATATCCTACGTGCTTGAGAGATCGTTTAAGGACGAAAATTTCTTCTAATAAGTCCGCTTTTCCATTTTTAATGTGGTCAAAAGCGTCAATATTTGGTGATCCACAGGAACACTTGAGTCGGGAACCAGTCATAAGAGATCGTGTTGCACATTGTTGACAAAAAGTAGCACCACAATCTAAACACTTGTGTACCTCCGAAGAAACGAGTGCTGAACCACAAAAGGAACAGTAACCCGTCGACTCAGAAGAAGACGAACTAAGACCCAAAGACGTTCCCTATCTATCATAGAATGAATGTAGATTTTTAAGTAAATATAACACTACAGTAAGATGACAAGAAAGGAACAAGTAGAGGAGGAAAAGATCTAGCTCTATTTTGAATCTATTATTTACTAAGAACCTAAAAATCAATTCTTTCATAAAAAGCGATAACCTCCTCATATATCCCGTTTTTCATCTTCCTACTCTCCATAGAGAACTGTTTCTTGACGAAAAGATTAAACAAATTATCTACTCTGATTTATTGTATCGTATTGTAAAAAATTATAAATGAAGAACTATGAAATCTAACTGAACTTGACTTAATTGAATCTCGAGGAAAAATAAAATGGGCCTTAGACGTATAGAAGAGAAAATAACTCAGGAAGCGGCAATGAAGGTAAAGGGTAGTCAATTGGCCCTCTTGTCTCTCAAAGAGATGAGTAAAAAAATAAGAAATTTACACAAGGAACTTCAGAAGCTTGAATCTCAGTACAACTCTGATATTAAGAAGAATCCTGACCTTGCCCAAAAGGTTATGGAACTAAGGGAGGAATTAGGACTTCCTCTTGCAATTGGAATATATGATGTAGGTAATAGACCTTCATTCAAATCACGATTGCAGGGAAATGATGAATATATTAACTATTTAGGACTAAGAATTATAGAGATTGGTAAACAGATACGGAATCATACAGGGGGTATCTTAAGCGTATCAGAATTAATCTTGAAGCTTAATGATGAAAGTAAAGGAATTGTGGTTTCTATTTCAGACGTCAATAACGCTTTGAAACTTTTAACTTCGAATGGATTAATTCATCAGATACGAACACTCGTAGGAATGAAAATTATCGAGTTTACTGACCCAGAACTGACACAAGATCATCAACGTATACTTGAGTTGGCAGCACAGGCTAATGGCCAGCTTTCAATGACTGAATTAGTTCAAAAATCAACTTGGACAATAGAACGAGTAGAACGATCTATAGAAGTGTTGATAGATAAAAAAGTAGCAATCAAATCTAATACCTTAGATGGTGTATTAATATCATTTCCAGGCGTAGGATAGTTCTCTTACATTACAATACAGTCATTTAGAAATAATTTTATGCATAAAAAGGTATGAAATATTCTCCTATTCTCTCTGAATACTCTTCTGGTAACATTTAGAGGAGCACAATAGTAAGTCTTAAGAAGAACTCCTTGTTTACCTAGCTTAAGATATTTAACTGAAAGAAGATACTCATTTCAGATAAGCTAGATGAGAGTTGAAAATACAAGTGAAACGACTTAAAGGGTTTTTAACGGGATCGAAACCATCTTCATCAACTGAAACAAAAGCGAAGTTAAAAAGAACTATAAATCAAATGGAAATAAAGGTAAAAAACTATTCAAGGCAATCTGATGAGCAATATGAGTTAGCACGTAAACTGTTAAAATCTGGGAACAAACCTGGAGCTCAACAAGCTCTGAAGCGACGTGAGCTATATTTGACCCAGACAACGAACACTCATAGCAAGATAGCAAACTTACAACGTATCATTGAAACGCTTGATATTTCTGCAGATAACGTTACTTTAACAGAGACACTAGCGCAGGCACAAATTGCAATTGATAGCAATGTTGAAGCAGCTTCACCTGAAAGGACAGAAGAAGTAATGATGTCCTTAGAGGATTCCATAGAAATGGTTTCAGATATGGAGGACTCTCTTACAGATACCTCGATAACTGAAATCGGAATGGATGTTGAAGCAGATGATCGAATATCTATGCAAATGGCGGAATTAGAAGCGGAATTATCATCGAGTTCTCTTCCAGCAAGTGAAACAAGTGTTCCTGCAACACCTAGTTCTCCAATATCAGAAAACACCACTGGAAAAAAACGTGAAGCAGACAAAAAGAAATTAGATGAGATGCGGAAACAGATTGAAGAAGGTTTGAGGTCATAAACATGGTTTTTGATAAATTTGGTCAATGGCTTAAAGGTGGAGGAAGTGGAGCCGGTTCTACACGGAAGTGGATCGTTCGACTTCGAATGGTTGAAAAACGAATGTTACGTCAACGGAAAAAATTGCTAAAAGAAGAAAAAAATATGTTAAAAGAAGTTGAGAAATCCATAGAAGATGGTGATATGTCAACTGCTAGACTATTAGCAAAGGATGTAGCCAAAAACCGGAATATGGCCCGCGCATGCCAACAAATGGCTAGCAGGGTAAAAGGGATCAAGTTTAAGTTAGAACAAGCAGCTGCTACACAAGCAATCGGTAAGGATTTGAAAGGACTCGTACGCACACTTCATACAATGAATGCCGAATTAAAAATTCCACAGCTTGAAGGTGTTCTTCAACAAATGGAAATCGAAACAGAGCGAGTTGATATTGCGACAGAAGCAATGGATGAAGGATTTGAGATGATGACAACCGATGGAGAAGAAGATGAAGTGGTTGAAAAAATTCTTGGAGAGATAAGCGCGTCTAAAGCAGCTACAGCTGATTTTGGTCTTCCTTCTCCCGATATCCGGTCCCAAGAATTACAAAAAGAACTAGAAAAAATAAAGAAAAGCTGACTACAAATCACTTTTCTTCTTAAGTAGGTAAGTATGTTTACGTGGTGATACTATGGGTTCTCCTTTATTTGAAGCAGCTAAAAAGAATGCTAGCTTGGCTTATAAGCTGGATCAAAGTGGACAGACTCAGCAAGCAGTCAAATACTATGTATCTGCAGCTGAACAGTTACAAAAACTAATAAATTTTACTGACGATCCAAATATGAAAAATCTCTATTATCACAAAGCAATGGAATATATTTTACGTGTGAAGGAAATTCGAGGAATAATCGAACCATCTGAACCCCCGACCCCTTCTTCCGCTCCATCCCCAAAAAGTGACGAAATTTCAGATGCCATTTCAAGTGTTATCGTTCGAGAGAAACCAAACGTGAAGTGGGAAGACGTCGCAGGAATGGAGGGGGCTAAACGTGCATTAAGAGAAGCCGTCATCTTACCTATGTCTCGACCTGATTTATTCAAAGGTGCACGTAAACCATGGAAAGGAATTCTGATGTATGGTCCCCCTGGTTGTGGGAAAACTTATCTATGTAAGGCGGTAGCTTCTGAAGTGGATTCAACCTTTTTTTCAGTAAGTGCAGCGAATTTAATAAGTAAGTGGTTGGGGGAGTCAGAAAAGCTCGTAAATGAACTCTATGAAAGAGCAGTAGAAGAAGCCCCGTCCATAATTTTCTTTGATGAAATTGATGCGTTGGCAGGAACACGAGGTGGGAGTTCTGAAGGAGAGGCAATGCGAAGAGTGAAAACACAACTATTACAAGCAGTAGAAGGCTTTGATACTGGTGATGAACTACTGGTCACTATAGGAGCAACGAATACGCCTTGGGATATCGATGCTGCAATGCGTAGACGTTTTGAACGTCGTGTTTATGTAACACTCCCAGCAAGGGAAGCAAGGGAAGTAATATTTTCAATTCATACAAAAGGGATTCCCATGGGTATAGATGTTGATTTTAAAGCATTAGCTGAAATTACAGGGGGATATACGGCGGCAGATATCGCTCTAGTGTGTCGTGAATCCTTGATGCAACCGATTCGTGAACTGGATGCAGAAGGGGCCCTAACTGATATGAGTGTACAAGTACGAGCTCCGAAAGCAGTTGATTTTCATAATGCCATGATGCATATTCGTCCCTCAGTCGCTCCGGATGAGCTTGCGCGATATGATGAATGGCGCGATAAATTTGGAGGGTAGAAAAACCTCATCCATCTTTACCGATTTATGAGCTGTTAATGGATGGCCGAATTACAACGAAAGAAGGAAAAGGTTGACAAGAAAAAAACTTCAGTTGATGTACTTGAAGATGTACTTCAGGAAGTGACAACAGACAGACCGAAACCAAACAAGATAGTAGCTCCAAGAATCAAACAAAAATCTTTATCCAATGCTTTACCATATTCACAGTTTCATAAATCACTATCAAAGGTCGAACAATCGATAACAGTGAAATCCGAACGAATTTCATTAGCTGAGCTAAAACCTGGTACCGTTCATCCTAATGTAAAACCGATTTTACCTGGTTGGGTGACGAAGCCATGGCGATGGATGATTCCAGAAGATCCTGAATTAAAAAGACAATGGTTGCTAACCTGGGGGGATTTTTTACTTGCATTTGCACGTGTGTTAAATCAGCATATACTCGATCTCCAGGAAGTTAGCTTAGTTTACCCATTTCAAAATGGAGTTCTTCACAAAAAGTTATCAATTTCCCAATTAAAAACTATTTCTGAGTATTTAATTGAGCAGGAAAAGGCCTCGTGGTGGGATACGGATGAAACACGACTTAGGGTATACTGGAAGACCCTTAATTCTTTTGCTGAGGAAATTTTCAATTATTCCTTCCAAAACGGATTTGAAATGATCACCCTTTATGATATGGTCAAAATGAATCAGTCTTGGTCATCCCTTCCACCTAAGGATCTCGCTGTTATTATGAAACTCATGGTAAAGTCAAAGAAAGCTACATGGGCGGACTCAGAACAGAAAACAATAGAATTTGTTTTTTTTTGATGTATCATTTCAGGTGCAAAAGACATCTACAAAACTTCTTAACATCGTTATTTACTGGATTAACTGTCACTTAAATGCAGAAAGGATTGATATTATAAGGAGTTTCTTCAAATGACAGCCCCTATACAAGAAGAAGAATTGCTCACGCCTCTAGAAGATTACTTAAAAGCAGGTGTCCACATTGGAACATCTAGCGGAATGAAAAGCATGGATTGGGCGATCTATCGGACTCGAAACGATGGGCTTTACGTTTTAGATGTCCATAAAACTGATGATCGTATACGTACTGCAGCGAAATTCCTCGCACGTCAAGATACGTCACGAGTAGCTGCATGTAGTGTCAGGGCATACGGAATTTATCCTGTAGAAATGTTCTGTAAAGTGACAGGAGCAGAACCTATTACTGGAAGATTTATTCCGGGAATTTTCACGAATCCAAGCATCAAAGGACGATATAATTTTATCGAACCCACTAGCGTATTAATTACTGATCCTCACTTCGATCATCAAGCTCTGAAAGAGGCTTATCGAATGGGAATCCCTGTTATTTCTCTTGTTGACACTGATAACACAATAAGTAATATTGATCTTGCTATTCCTTGTAACAATAAAGGGCGTAATTCCTTAGCCATGATATTTTGGTTATTAACAAAGGAAATTCTTAGAGAACGTGGTGAATTAACACCAGAAAAAGATGCTCAATTAAGGGTAGAATTATTTAGAGCCCCACGAGGCCGACGACCCCTGAGCGATGATGGATTTTAACAGGTGAATTAGCACTATGATGATTCCTATACGCTGTTATACTTGCGGAAAAGTTATTGCCCACTATTATGATGATTTTTTAGACGGCATGAAAGCTGGTAAGGAAGCATCAGAACTATTAGATTCATTTGATTTAAAGCGATACTGCTGCAGAAGAATGTTAATTACACACGTAGAACTTATTGATGATATTCTTACTTTTTCAAGCCCAGTTCGTTAATTTAAGCCCCGTAGTGTAGTGGTCCATCACAGAGAGTTCTATAGTACGAGTCTACTAAGCGTAGAACCGTGGAGAAATACTCTCTAACCTCAGTTCGAATCTGAGCGGGGCTATCTTAGGAGGAATTACGTGGTTAAACAAATAGGTGTCCTAAGTAGAAATAAAGACTATTTTCCGACAACACAATTACTTAAGGATATCAACCAAAGAAATGATATCTCTGGTGTTTTTCTATCAACACAATATGTTTTTCCATTAATTAGTTCTTCAGGTACTGATGCTCGATTTGCGAACCAATCCTTACTACCACTATTGGGGGTTGTTCCACGCATCGGAAGATCTCAAACAAATATGGGTTTAATATGTTTGAAGCATTTTGAGTTAATGAATATTCCAAGTACTCTTTCAGCAGAGGCTCTTTTTCTTTCACGAGATAAGTTTCGCTGTTATCAATCGTTATCAAAGATAAAAGGAGTACAATTACCTAGAACAATATTAATTAATAACTCGTTTCAGGCCGACCAATTGTTAAAAGCTTTTAAATTTCCTGTGGTCATAAAACTACCTGATGCGACCCGGGGAAGTGGAAGCATGTTAGCGCCTAATCCAAAAACAGCAGAAGAGATTATTGAATCACTATTTATGCGATCTTCTGAACCAATTATGATCCAAGAATATCTTCGATCTGGGCCTCTACATTCATCTCCCCCGTCTGCGGATATACGAGTAATCTACATAGGAAAGGAGATCATTGGCAGCATGAAGCGAATAGCCCCAACTGGAGAATGGCGAACAAATTTTGCCCTCGGAGCCAATTGTGAAGCATATCAGTTGTTGCCTGAAGATGAAGAACTAGTACATCAAATAGCAGAAAGAATTGGAATTGAAGTAGCTGGAATAGATCTATTTCCTACCCAAAATGGGTCTTACATCCTTGAAGTAAATGCCTGTCCAGGATGGAAAGCATTTGAAATGGCCAATCCCGAGATAAACGTTGCCAAAAAAATAATAGATTATCTACTGAGAAAAATACGTCGGTAGAGAGAAACCCTAATATATCCCACGAAGAAATTTTCTCAACCGTAGGAGTCATAATACTCAAATTTTGAAATTAATAACTGAATCCACTGAAAGGATTAATGATGAGCAGTACCAACGATTTTACCCAGCTAACTGTAGCAAAAGAGCTACGAGGCCGACTTCAAGAAGAGTTTCCCAGTCTAATGGCACTAGCTGCGACTCCTCCTGCGGAAGTAATGAAACGCTGTGAAGTAAGTAAGTCTTCCGCAGAAAGGGCTGTCAATCAGGCTCGAAAAATCATCGGAATGAATAAACCGACAACCGCAGCATCATTATTAAAGAAAGAGTTTGATAGACCAAGAATTACGACCTCTTCCCAGTCTCTAGATGATATCTTAGGAGGAGGTATAACAGTAGGATCCATAACGGAGTTTAGTGGGGCATTTGCTACAGGAAAAACTCAAATTTCATTCCAGTTATGTTTAAATGTTCAAAGATCGGTAGAGGATGGCGGGTTAGAAGGAAAAGCATTATTTTTAGATACTGAAAATACTTTTGCACCAGCTCGAGTAGCAGAGATGGCATATTCGTACACAGATGATCCAAAGACATATTTAGAGAATATCCTTGTGAGTCGAGCCTATAATACAGATCATCAGATACAGCTCATAGATAAGGCAGACAAAATGCTTGAGAAAAATAATGTACGACTAATAATAATTGATTCTATGGCCTCACATTTTCGTGCTGAATTTCCCGGTAAAGAGAATCTTCCACGTCGTCAACAGACACTAATGGCCCACGCAGAAACCCTCCAAAGATTAGCTGAATCATACAATTTGGCTATAATTACAACTAACCAAATCCTCAGTAATCCCGATAATTTATTTGCGGGGGCGAATAATTTAGAACCTGCGTTGGGATTCGCTTGGGGTCATAGACCAACCCATAGAATCTTATTACGAAAATCAAGAGGGACGGCCCGTATTGCGCGAATATTTGACTCTCCCGAACTGGCAGAACGAGAAGCTGTATTCCATATTACCCCTCAAGGTATACGTGATGGCCCTCCTCTTGATTATTAATGATGGTATCTTCTTATTTCATCAAAAAAGAAAGATCTATCTGTCTCGAATAACCATTTGAGAGAATTAAGATGTTTTTTCCACAACCTAGTCAATAAAATAGAAATGACAAACAGATAACCGAGGCACAAGATTGAACAAATCAAATGGAACTTCTTTCAGCTACTTTCATAAGCTAGCAGAAGTAAAACTAAAGTCCCCTACCGTCGTTATCCAAGGGTTACCTGGTATGGGGCTAATTGGGAAGATTGCAGCTAATTTCTTAGTCGATCAGTATGACGGTGTTGAAATAGCCCGTATTTACAGTTCCTTTTTCCCCCCCGTTGTCCAAATTGACAATGAACAGGGGATTGGTCAATTAGCTCGTATGGAAATTTATGCCATAACCAAATCGACTCCGAACTTATTAATTTTGACAGGAGATGCACAACCTCACGATATAGGCATTATTCAAGTTCTAAACGAAGTACTTGATTTCGTCATTGAACTGAAAGCTGAGACTGTTGTGTGTCTAGGTGGATTAAGGGCATTGGAAGAAGGTCCAGAAGTCGCCGCATTCGGATATAATGAAGAAACCATGAAATGGTTAGAGGAGTATGATCTCTCTCCATTGAAGGGAGGAGAAATAACCGGAGCAGTTGGTGTATTCTCAGCCTTAGCAGCTGAAAAAGGTTTACGAAGTTTCGGATTACTTGGAAAATTAACGCTTGTTGGTACAGACCCGTTAGCCAGCAAAAATCTATTGAAACGCTTAGCAAAACTCTTTTCACTGGATTATAAGTATGAAGATTTGGATAGAATCATAGAGGAAGCCGTTCAGAAAAATGACTTACTTCACCAAGCAGAGGAAGCAGAAGGCGCATCAGATGATGAAAGCTCCCGAGGACCAAGTTATTACATTTAATTTAATGAGAGAATAAATCATTCCTTTCAGCGAATTGTAACCGTCGTCGAAATAACTCGGTAATAAAAAAAGATGCAATCATCAGTGATAGCATAAATAGTAATCCACCAACTGGGGACTGGAACATATCAAGTAATGCACCAAAAACTGTGGGAGAAATAGAGCTAATAACAAGCCCTAGGGAAAAAACAATTGAGTAGAAAAAGGTTCTATCTTTCGCAGGGACTAAATCAGCCTGTAATGCTTGCAAAGTTCCTCCAGCCAAATAAAAACCAACAGCAAAGATAGAAAATCCGAAAATAATTACCAAAATCTCCGAAAAACCTAGAGTAACTATAATTAGTCCCACGATCGCAATACTAGAGATTAGTGCCGAAATAAGTATTATCCGCGTTCTTCCACGCGGACCCAATCTATCTGACTTAACAGCACCATAGATATCAGAGATAGATCCAAATAAAAGGATCAAACTGGTTAAGACTCCTGCAAAGAATGCATCCACAGAATAGAAATTTTTTAGCAAAGTTGTTGTAAAATAGCTGATAGATCGATAAACTCCTCCTCTTAACGCGCTGATTAATATAATTAGTACTAAACTAGTTAAAATCCAGTTTCGATGGGGAGAAGAACGAATTGAAAGATTGTTTGATGGACTACTTTCAGGTTTCTTCTTTTCCTTCGTTACTACTAAAGATTCAAAACGTGTAACCAGATTTTGAAGAAAAACCCATAACATTAGGCCCACGACAAGAAGTACACAAAATATTCCAAGGAAGAAATAGGTTACACGCCATGTGAACACAAAAATAGCCAGGGTTAAGGTACTGAAAGGACTCACAGCAGTCCCAATAACACCTGCTGCATGGTTGATAGCCATGGCTTTTCCACGATTGTGTTCTGTGAAAGAATTCGCACAAACGCCTAATCCCACCGGATGATAAGTTGTACAACCAAGACCAAGGATAAAATTTCCAACAAACAATCCAAAAAAGTCATTGGCTATCGTGATACTAAAACAGGAAACAGCAAAAAGCAGGACTCCTATAAGGACAATGAAAAATCCTGTGGCTGGTTTTTTTCCTAAATAACCGATTAATGGGGAGGTAAAGGCCATGATTAAAGAAGGAAGAGAACCTAAGATACCCATTTCAAGATAGTTGAGAGGAATGTCATCAATAATGAGAATAAGTAAAGCTGGAAAGGCATACAATAGCACATGATGAATAAAATGAGAGATTGACATAAATCCTAGCAATTGATGCCGAATATTCAAAACCAAAACAGATGCCTCTGGTATCACAAGGAAAGAAGGATTCTTAATTTTTCTTTCGAATTTTTACTAGTTTGATCCCCACACCAAGGAGAACACCACACAAAAGGACAGTAGACAGAAGGATTAAAGTCCATGAAAATGCATGTTCAAATGCAAACCGAAGAATAGCCCAAGGCAGACAAATAAAAGCGGCAAATAATTCAATTATTAGAATGCGTAAGCCCCATTTCTGCCAAAACCAGACACGATCTAGTGTGCTGCTTTTTCCTTCAAGAACTTTCATGTGGGATAATCCTGCTTGGATATAGCATGCATAGGAAAACATGGCAAGCAGAAACAAGAGAATAAAGATTATAATCATATAAGAATAATGACTAGGCCAGTAATCTGTAATAATTGAATCGGGTAAAGATTGACGAATCGTATCAATGAAACCAAACTGATCTCCGATGGGATCGTCTAAAAAACTGTACTGGTTGGAACCAATTCTTTCAGCATTTACTGAGACTAGAAAAATTGCGGCTGTTAAGAAAAATCCTGCCAAAATAGCAGCTGCAGTCGAGAAATGGCCAAGTAAATCCAAAGCGGATTCTTTAACAATCAAACCTTCATCATAGGCTTTCTTACGGTCGTCATCAGAGATCAAATGTATTCACCCAGTAATGAAATGAAATTACGAATCATTAGACGATTAAACATTTTAATTCTTTGGATGAAAGAAAGAGGAAATTTATCTTATTTCGGGTGAAAGATTTGGTTTAGCAGGTTCGTCAACAAAATAAAAGGTTAAACCACCGAAGATCCGTAAGAACATAACAACACGGACAAGAGTATAAATTGCTGGCCATTTACTCAGTACAGGAATGAGAAATTCAGTGACTACGCCCATAGATAAAGAACCAAGGAACGTAGCAAGGCCCATAATTAGTTGATATGCACCCACCTACTTACCCTTTGAATCTTCAGGAACAGAATCAATGATATACGCGGTTGTGGTGATAAAATACAACACATATCCAATACCACCAATGCGATGAATCATCTGATATTGAGAAGCATAGTCTGTTACAAGAAATGGAACGACCCACCCTGAAATAAGAAGGACTACCATGGTAAAAATAACGGTTATCTTTACAATAAATACTCGACAACGACCACTACCACCACATCGATCAGCGAAACAACAGAAATAACCACCTCTAGCAAGGGGAATTTTCCAGGGTTTATCATAATGCTACTAGCGATCATATCTTCTGCAAGGATATATCGACGACAGAAGAAGAATTAAACAGAGTTTTCCAGTGCAAAAAACTCGTTTCCCTCATTTTTTAACCTAGAATAACGAGCGGGGAATAGTCAAGATAAAGATGATAAAAGAGAATTTCTCTAGTAAAACAAGTAATAAATTACAATAATAACAATAAAATACATTGAAAAGCGATTTGCTTAAAAAAGGGGGAGGGAAAAGTACAAACAAGGTGGGAAAGGGAAAAAGGAACACCCTAAACAGCAAAAACGGTATATAAGTCTTGCGAAAAGGTTTATAAAGAAGGAAAAAGGCATTATGTACAGTGGTGATTGAGGTCAGGCGCTCACCCTAGGTGGCAATTTATTTTCCCCGTGGTTTTAGCAAGAAAGAGAATATTCTCGCATTTATTTATCGCATTAAAGTGAGAGAGCCCTAACGTAAAGAGCAGAGAATCCCAATACGGAATGCTAACGCCTCGACCAGAAAATCACAAGTTAGAGAAGGAACGCTCAGGAATGGCACTTATGAAAGAGGCAAAAGCAAAACCACAGAAAAAAGGCCAAGTAGAAGACGAGGAAGAAATCCTCGAATGTAAAAACTGTGGATCAACAGATATCGTAGCAGATGAAAATAGAGGCGAATTGATCTGTGAAAAATGCGGCTACGTACTGGAAACACGATTAATAGATGAAGGACCCGAATGGCGAGCATTTAATAGCGAAGAACGAGATAAACGAAGTCGAGTAGGATCGCCCAGCACATTTTCAGTACATGATAAAGGATTATCAACCATTATAGGATATGAAAACCGAGATACATTCGGAAATAAACTAACCGCATCACGACGAGCACAAATCTACCGATTACGAAAATGGCAGATACGGACACGAGTCCATAGCTCCATGGATCGAAATCTGGCATTCGCAATGTCAGAAATGGATCGGCTAGCATCACAACTAGGCATCCCACGAAATGTGAAAGAAACATCCGCAATCATCTATAGAAAAGCAATAGAAAAACGGTTGGTGCGCGGACGCTCCATAGAAGCCATGGTGGCAGCAACGATCTACGCATCCGCACGGGTACGACGAGTCCCCAGAACACTCGATGAAATCGCAAAAGAATCACGAATCACGAAAAAAGAACTGGGACGCTGTTATCGACTATTATTACGCGAACTATACCTAAATATCCCGTTAGCAAGCCCAATAGACTATTTGGTGCGCTTTGGAACAGAACTACGACTCTCAGGAGTATGCCAACGAAAAGCAGCAGAAATCCTAAAACGCGCCAAAGCCGGGGGATTGACAGCAGGGAAAGACCCAACCGGCCTAGCCGCTGCAGCAATCTATATCAGCGGAATAATCAACGGGGAACGACGGACACAACGGGAAATAAGCGAAGTTGCACATGTGACAGAGGTAACCGTGAGAAATCGCTACAAAGAGCTTGTACGCAAGCTTAGCATTGAGATTACCGTCTAGGCGGTATCTCCATTCTTTTTTATCATATTCGGGGAGTTTGAAATACTTACGGATGATTTATTGGTATTTCACCGACTTTTCAAAAATCAGAAATTTTTTTCTTTTAGGTAGTTTGATAGAAAAAAAAGGGGGAAGAGAATGGGGAAAGCCTCATTTTCCAATGAAGTACCCACGTAAATCCTCTCGCGTATAGAGTTGCTTTTTTGAACAACCTATTACTCGGGAGAAATTTAAAGCTACTAGGAAAAGAAATAAAGCTCATAGATGAAATAATATATGAGGATCCAAATGACCTATAAGACGATCAGTTTAAATCCCAAGGCGTATCATCTTCTGAAAAAGGCAAAAAAAGAGGGAGAGTCGTTTAGTGAGACTGTCATCCGATTAACGACAAAACCTGATGTTGAAAGATTTCTAGAAATCTTTGGGAGCCTAAAAACCGACTTGAACGATCATGAGTTAGCGGAATTTAAGAAGGAAGCTCATCAGGCATGGAATTAAACCAACCTATCATTGTGGATACTGATTATCTTTCAGATTATCTGGTTGGAACCCTACCTGCGAAACGAGCAACTTTTCAGCTCCTCAAAGAAGAAATGTATATTGTTACGACAACAATTACCGTGTCAGAACTATATTACGGACGATATCGCAGAAAATGGCAGGAAAGACGATCCATGGCCTTAGAAACGCTAATCTCTACGTTGACTGTTTTACCCTTTGCTCATGAGCATACAAAACAATACGGAAAACTTCGGGCTCATTTAGTGGATAATGGATTAGACATCGGATTTGTAGACACAGCCATTGCCTCTATTGCCCTTGTAGAAGATCTCCCTATTCTTACCGCAAACGTTGAACATTTTAATCGAATTAAAGGATTAATACTAAGGAATTACAGATGAGCACATTGATATCCCTGACTGAAAAAATTTTGGGAGTAACAGCACAAGCTTAGTATTGAGATTACCGTCTAGGCGGTATCTCCTTTCTTTTTTATCTAGTTCGGGGAGTTTTTGATTGTTTTACAGATGATTTAATGACAGCTCATCTTTTTTTTTGTAATTGGTATTTCTAACCTCAAGGGTTTCTAACATCCGTTTCTCACGAGTTTTCTGTAATGGAGACAATGAAAACGCAAAAACGTTTTAACCTAGAGGACTATCATATTATGAGTTATGGAGGATCTCAACTATGACTGCAATTAGAGAACCAGGTAAAATAAATGCAGATACTACTTTGATTGATTTTGGTTTTTCAGATGTTTTTGGGGTTGGAGGAGTCTATCTGATTGAATCAGGAAAAACGTGTTTAATCGATAGTGGGACTGCCACAGGAGCTCCACATATTATTAAGAAATTAAAAGAATTAAATGTATTTCCACCTGATTACATCCTATTAACTCACTCTCATTGGGATCATTGTCAAGGTGTTCCTTTATTAAGAGAAAAAGCTATGAAAGAGCAAAAATCCATACAGGTGCTAGCCTCTGAGGCAGCTATCCCTTTACTAACTGATCAATCATTTAATGAAGTATTTCATGCAAAAGAGAGGTTTCAGAATATTCAAGATGTAGGTTCCTTAAAAGAAGGAGATACAGTAGATCTAGACGGGCTTTTACTGAAGATATTCACCACACCTGGGCATACAAAAGATCAAATTTCTATCCTTGACGAGAAAAATAAAAATCTCTTTGTCGGTGATACCATTGGTATGAAAGTAGCTAATAATGCTTTTCTGTCCGCAATTATGCCTCCTTTTTGTAATAAGAATGATTTCGCTTCTACAATTCAAAAACTAAAACAAATTGATTATGACAGCATTAGTTTAGCCCACTTTGGATGTATTTATGATAATGAAGCCAGGAGTATATTAGACGAGGCACAGACGATTTTCAACCAGACTTGGAGGATATTCGAATCAGCGGAACAAAAGGATAAACTAGCTGATATAAACTATATCTATCAGGTAATTATGCAAGAGATAAAACCCACCATACCTGAATTTGAGTTACAGAAAACTTCAATGCGAATAATACTAAAGGGAATTAATGGTTTTAGACGAATTGTTGGGAAAGAACCGATTTCCACCGCGACAATAATGATGAAAGAGGTCCTGGGATGGCAGGTGGACGGATATAAAATTGCTAATGGTATTACTTGAGAATTTCATTCCATCGTCTTTTCTACAGAAGACCAAGTAATATTATGTGCAGGGATCATTTCTTTTTTGAACTCATTAGGAATCTTCATATTATCGTAAGGTGATTTATGAATGAATTTTTCTAATAAATTCGGAAATCGGGAGGCTCTGGGATTTTTACTCTTTTTTGGTCCACTCCAGTTTATCATAACTGTGTTAATTGCAGAAGGAATTGCAGATTCTTATAATTCAAGTCTTTATTATGTTAGTTCATTAGGAGTGGGTACAACAGCGTTCCTTTTCAATACTACTGTCCTTATCCTCGGATTATGTGTCCTTTTAGGCGCATATTTTTTCTACAAAGAATATGCAGTACGAGTACCCACCCTTTTCCTTTTACTCACAGCTATTTCTGCTATCTGAGTCGGTATCTTTCCTGAAGACAGTCCTCCTTTTCACGGAATTTTCACCGGGTTCGTATTTTTGTTTGCTGCGATCTTTCTCGTTTCCTCAGTTAAAATCGAACAATCCTTTATGCTTGTTACCTTGAGCGTTTTAGGAGGAGCTATTCTTATAGCAAGTTTTCTCTTTCTCCCCTATCTTGGTTTGGAGGTGGAAGATCCTCAAACATTTTTAGGTTTTATGAAGGGTACACTGGAACGCTTTATTATATATCCCACCTTAACAGGCTTTCTTATCCTCAGTGGGTATCTAAGTAGGAAAACAGAAGCTAATGGATGATCAAAAGGAATGAATTTTCCATCATCTGATCATTCCAAATGATTTTTGGCATCTTGAATTCGTACTTGTACAAATATTTTTAAAGAATTCTCGTTGTCCCTTGAAAAGAATGAAGGGATACTCTTGGCTGTTCGTATACGAGAAATAACAGAAATAGATTTCACCGCGGTTCGAAAGATTTTTGTTGAATCTATTAGCTTTCATGAGCAGGTTGACTCAATATTTGCTTCTATTAATGAGGCGGATCAAATATGGATAAACTACATTACTACTATTTTCCAGCAGGATGATTTCAAAATCTACGTTGCGCTACGCAGTGAACAGATTGTCGGTTTCTGTGTTGGTCAGATAATTGAAAAACCGCCTGTATATCAAGTGAAAAAAATTGGCCAGGTCAATAATATTGTCGTTAAAGAAGGCCATAAACGACAAGGGATTGGTAAAGTATTATTTGAGACAATAAAAGCCTGGTTCATGATTCAGCAGGTGAATCACATCGAACTATTAGTCGCTACAAATAATCCCCAATCTCTAGGGTTTTGGAACAAAATGGAAGGGAGAGAGTTCATGAAAAAGATGGTTATTCAGATCTAAGTATTTTACTGAACTCAAGTAATACATTCAAACAGGTTTTATACTTCAATTTCAACCGCAAAGTGATCTTCACTGAAGTTATGACCAGCATAATCGGTTACTTCACTAATAGTGAAATAGGGACTAATTAACGCCAGAATACAGAAAATAACTGAAAAGAAAGACTTAGGTTTTCTCATTTTTTTGTTCTCTCAACCATACTCAATCTAGAAAATTTGCTCAAAATAATTTGTTCAAATTAATATTTGATCTCTGTTAAAAGGTTTTTTTCTATTAGGTGAATCCCTATTAACAAAATCTTACGGTGAGTATATCAATCTCTCTTCTCTAAACAGCATACTTATTCTATTATCCAATGTGATGTCTTTTCAAAGGATTTCACAGTTTAGCATTTATTATAAGCTCGAGGGAAACCCTCTCCTTATGCAAGGACTTAGCCCCAAAGTGGCAATCAATGGGAGAGAATATTAATTTATGGCACCTTCCTTTATTCCTGGATTGAAATTATGTCATTTTTTTTTTGAAGAAGCAGTTAAACCAATTTTAACTGAGAACTATCCTTCACTGAGGTATGATGCGGCATTAATCGGCCCTGGATCAGAGGTACTTGGGTTTGATGATCCTATATCATCAGATCATCACTGGGGACCCCGTCTTCAGTTATTCCTAGCAGATACAGACTATTCAAAGTTAAAAAATGAACTAAATTTGTTACTATGTCATAAATTACCCTATAATGTCCAAGGGTATTC
>DXJL01000055.1 GCA_019057635.1 Candidatus Heimdallarchaeota archaeon | reverse complement strand
GCTCTTGACAGGTGTAACCCGTGATGAACTCAAAAGAGAGGGTCCTATTAGCTCTAAAACATCAGGAACCAGATTATGTGCCCCTTTTTGAGGCTTGGATTGAGAGTGAAATCATGGAACAGTTCAATGGAGATCCTTACTCAACTAGAATACGACTTGGGATGGATTGTCTCCCACTTGGAAATCATCCCTCCAATACTAATGCCTATAAGAATGGTATAGATGAGTGGGGTCGAATTTTCAAAGATGGTCAATACAGTGGCGGATTACTCAAAACATTTCGTGATTTAGAACAATATACTCCTCCCCTATCCCATGCAGCGGATTGGTTTCCTGCAAAGGAAGTAAGGAAAATTAGAGATCAGTATCAAGAAGAATATGCTCTATTTTATGCTTGGCATGATTGTTCACTCGGATTATCCTACTTATCTATGGGTATGGAAAATTTCTTTTTGGCTTGTTATAATAAGATTGAACTCGTTAAAGCAGTGATCGACAGAAGTACTTTGTGGACAATTGCTCTTGTTGAAGAAGCAGTCAATAATGAGGTGGATTTCATAGTTTTAGGGGACGATGCAGCAGATAATAGTCGGCCCATGATTTCTCCTCGCATGTTTCAGGAGTTAATCCTTCCAGAATACAAAAAAATTGTTAAAAACTGTTCAGTTCCCATTATTTGGCACAGTGATGGAAATATTGAATCTTTACTCCCTTTTATTATTGATGCGGGATTCTCAGGGGTCCATTCACTGGAATCAAAAGCTGGTATTAACTTACAGAAAATCAAACAGAAGTATGGAACGAAACTTGTGCTTGCGGGGAATGTTGATACTACTCACATTTTATGTCAAGAAGATCTAACTCTTGTCAGGGAAGAGGTTGAACGTACTATACACCAAGGAGCACCTGGTGGCGGATTCCTTTTTTCCTCCAGTAATAGTCTCTATCCTGGGCATAATATCCAATCGATTACAGAAATGTATCGATACGCCCGTGAGATTGGTAAATATCCAATAGTAGAGAACAGAAGAAAACAGGGGTAATACTTACCTAGATGTTTGTTTAAAATATATATGCCAGAAAAAATAGTAAATGTGTGGTTTGTTTGTAAATGGTTGATAATAGAACAAATTCTCCAGAAGTGAAACTAAAGCAGAAGATTGAGGACCTTTTTTCTTCTAAATTTGATCCTATACATCATTTAAAACAGTTAGATTTTCCTAAGAGATCTGGTACAGCTGGAGATAAAAAAGCTGCTGATTATATTGCTTCTACCTTAAAAAGATTCGGTTATGAACCGATTAGCCAAGAATTTCATTATTTAAAGTCAAATAGAATCTCTAGTCTAAGATTTCCTTTAATTGTTCTAATCTGGGGACTGCTCAGTTTACTAAATATTCTATATTTTACCAACAACAAAATGTTGGGTCTGATAACTCTATCATTACCCTTAGTAATAATTATCGTATTATTCCGATTTGAAGCAGTTGTGAAATTCTTTTTCAGACGAAGAGCGAAAAAATTAGAGGAATTAGAATCAAAAATAAGGAATAATAAATTAACTGAAAGTGAAAAAACGAGCTTGATTACCAGTCAAAATGTTGTCACCGATATCGGTAATCCCAATGCAACTCATCAAATTCTATTTACTGCTCATTTTGATTCAATTTCTTCTATACTTCCTATGAAATTTTCTAAAATAATAGGGATATTAGGTTTTATTTCCTTTTTTCTCTTTTCTATACTATACACGATTAATTTCATAAGTATATTCTATTTTGAATGGGATTTTATGGAGTTTTTGACCCCAGTTTTTGTGATTCTATTAATAACAGCTCTAATACTTTTGGAACTTCTGCTAATCTCACGTAGTTTTAGAGGTAATGAATCACATGGTATTATCGATGATGGAAGTGGCGTAGCCATCTTATTAGAGCTCGCTAAGTTTTTAAAAATGCAGAATATGACTGATTATAGATTTACATTTGGGTTTTTTAGTGCGGAGGAAGCAGGCCTCATAGGATCATCGTATTATCATCGAAATTCACAATTGGATAAAAATACTCACGTAATTTCTGTCGATATGATTGGAGAAAACCCTCCATTAAAATTTATTAAGGGAATCAACCCTCTAATAAAAACTTCTATGAATCCTGAATTTAATACATGTATAGCTTCGATTGCAAAGGAGTTAGATATTGAGCTAAAAGGAGCTAGTTTTTTTTATCCAGGGTCTGACTTTGCACATTGGTTATACGATGGTCATCCCACTAATTGGTTGATTAATGGGAGTAAACTTATTCATTCTCGACACGATAATCTAGCCAACTTGAATAAACCTTTAGTTATAGATGCACTAAAGATACTAATAGCTTATTTTACCTTGAGTATGGCTCCATAACATGAAAAAATAATCTTAGGTGTTACCAATGCCAAACAACTCTAATCTTCGGGTTCAAGTTTTAGCAAGCGAGGTAGATAATGCTGGAATGAATATCTTAGATTTTATTAAGAGCCCTCTTCGAGAAAAAGCGATTATAATCCAAGGTGAGTCAATTTTTGCGGATGAAGAACTCGCTTCAAATATAACAAATACTCAATGCACATTAATCTTTTTATCCCGACATAGGGCTAAAAGTTTACGTCCCAGTTTAACGCTTCATCCTATTGGTAATTTTTCCCAAGCAGAATTTGGCGGAAGAGATCGTACCCTGATCAATTGTAACGCTTATCTACAAAAACAGTTGTTTTTAAACATTATCAATTTGCATTCCTCAGGAAAGTATGATTTAAAGTATGAATATGAAACGAGTGTTGAGGTTACTCATCATGGACCATACACGCCAAATTCTATCACATATATTGAGGTTGGATCCTCAATGGAGCAATGGAACGATTTAGAAGCCTGTCGACTCATAGCTGAAACTGTGAATATGACGGATTTCGATAACCTCTACGGTCAGAAGACATGGATATCCAGTATTGGGTTTGGAGGAAATCATTATCCTCAAAAATTTACCAAACAAATGCGTGAATCAGATCATGCTATTGGCCATATGTGTGCAAAATACGCAATTCCTTATCTAACGCAAGAATTAGTTAAGCAAATGATCCAAAAAACATTTCCAACTCCAAAAATTGCGTTATTTGATAAAAAAAGTATGAAACGGAAACAACTAATCCGATCATGGCTTTCTGAATATGATCTGGAAGTAATCCAAATTTAAACAGCACTCTTTATTGGAATCCTAATATGCGGTCTTACTAAATCCAGCATAAGAATTTAAAGCAAGCTTTACTCTGCGACTATCAGTCGTATAATCAGGAGATAGTGTTGAAATGAAGCTTGTTTTTCCTACTCTTCCCCCTGGAGGATTAGAGTCTAGTATTAATCCTCATTTTGGAAAATGTGAATCAGTAACTTTTGTAACTGTAGAAAACAAAGAAATTAAGGAAACTAATGTCGTTACTCCGCAGGGTCAACACTCTTGTGCTGCTCTCCCCACTCTGTTTGCTCAGAATGGAGCCGAGGTTTGCATCGTAGGAGGTATCGGTGGGCGTCCCTATATGATCTTACAAGAATATGGTATTAAAACATACCGCGTCAATGCAGAGTTAATCAATAAACCTATCAAAGACATAATCTCCTTCTTCCTCACTAATCAGCTTTCCGAGCTTGGGACTGCATCATGTCAAGACCAATAGTGGAATTTTCAGGAGTTGGTTAATTTTTGACTTATGATATTCGATTAAAAGTCATCAAACAGGAAGGAACTTGTGCTGCAGGTCATAAAGTAGGAGATGAGATACTCATTTCTTATAAAGACAACAAAATTGAGGGAATGTTGTGCTTACATTCCTTAAATTCGATTCTGCCTAAGGTATTTGCATTAGCGTACGGAGCTGAATTCCCATGGTTAGAAGATCCTGATGTTAGTACCCATGCTTGTCCTGACGCATGGAACCCTGTGGTATACGAGATAAGAAGAATAAAACGTTAGTTTGATCCAATTGAAGAAATCATTCGTCTCTTTGTGATATAAAATTCTAGGACTTGGTTAACAATAAATCTATTTCCCCCATACTTCAACTAAAGATCTTGCTTCTTGAGCATACTCCATAATCTCCTTTTCGTTATGATACAACTTCTTATTAAGCATACGCTCAATTAATGTTTCTAAGTGCGTTAATTCTATTCTTTCTCGCATGGAGGGTTTTTGATCAAAGATTCTCTTCCAATCTTCAAATTGATTTACAAGTAAATCTTGTTCAATAGCAATTGTTTTCAATAGTTTGATTAAGTTTTTCTCCTTTGCTATCTTTTCTGCTTCGTTTAACAATTCTTGGGCTGATTCTATATTTAATTCCATCAAAGCTAGCTTAAACTGCAATAAGTAGGTTTCTGTAAGTAACCAATAAGAATTATTTTCTTTACTAATGGATTGTAGCTTTTCAGAAAGTATTTTCACTTCTTTCAGAACAGTTTCATCGTGAGTTGTTTTTAATTCGAATAATAATAATTCACTCTGGTTTAGTAAAGCTGAAATCGTTAATTCATACCATACAATTTCTTCTTTTGCTATTTCTTGAAATATTGCCAATGCCTGCATTTTATCAGATAATCTCTTGCTATTTTTTAGAACTATGGCTTTGGATAAACGATATTTCTGTGTGATCAGTGGAATGTCTTTTCGTCTTTTGTATATTTCCTGGAACTCATCTAAATAGCTCGAAATAGTTTCAGGGGAAAGATTACCAACAAAATTTCTCATTATAACATAAAGGATTTCAGCTATTCCCCAATCCTGTTCTAAATTTCTATAAATATCTAAAGCTCTTTTAAAACATTCGGAAGCTGATGATAAATCTTCTTTTTCAACATAAACTTCTCCTATATTACCGAGGTTTATAGCAATAGCTTTTTTGTTATCATGAGCCTCATTTAAGGCTAGACTTTGTTGATAATACTCTAAACCCTGATTTATCTCCCCTTTGTATACTAATGCTATTCCTATATTATTTAAGGTGTTCTCTTTCAAAGTAAAAGGTAAAGTTTCTTTTAAAGCTAGACATTTGTGATAATAGTTTATTGATTGATCCAACTCCCCCAAACTAAGATAAACTCCCCCAATCGTGTAGTAAGAGTACGCACGAAGCAACATATGGTTTAATTCTTCTCCAGTATTCCTAATTTCCACGAAATAATCAAGAGCACGTTGCAATTCCCCCTTAGCAACATATACTGAACCGATCAATTTGAGCGCAAATCCTGATTCCAGTTTCATACCTAATTCTTTATATAAGGACAAACTCTTCTCCCCATATTCGAGTGCTTTATCGATCTCCCCTTGATTTTTTTTGATTTGAGCTTGAAGATTATATAAGGCTGCTTTTCTTCTTTTTATTTTATTAGATTGCGCTTTTGGAACATTGTTAATCATTCCTTCAGCTAATTCAATCAAATCATTACACCCCTCACTTTTATGAGATGCCAGTAAAGAGAAACTTTTTCTAACAATTGAATCTACCATGAGCAGTGGTTTTTCTAAATTTTTGCTTTTCTGGTATGAATGATGAGCTATGTCAAAAGCTTGGTTGTACTCTCCCATTAAGTCAAGAATCTCACTTTTGCGAAGTAATAATAGAATAGTATCTGTATCAGATAATCCTGGTTTTTTCCCCGTTTCTTCGACTTTCAGAAGTGCTTTTTTGTACTGACCCTCATATATAAAAATCATTATTTGCTTTAATTCTTCTTCTATACTCATTAAAGTGTTATCTCCTGTATTAAAGAAAAGTAAATAGGCTACTTCCGCGATGTTAATGTACAGATCTTTTCGTTATTTGAATTTTATTCGTAATTGTTTCTCATAATGAAGAATTTAATGAATGTTACTAGAAACATCTATCTGTTCACAAAAATTGAAAAATTATCTTTAAAAATTTAAGTAAACGAATCTAAACGAAAAAATACAACACCCACGTCCTTAGTTTCAGAGGTCTTTAAATACGATTAAGTTAAAGGGAATATTTTCTGAATGTAATTAATAATGACCGATTCCTCTTTATCAGAAAGAAGTTTTCCCGTATTTACATTCTCCTTGATTGAAGTCCATATATCGTCTGCTGATTCGAGTGAAGAAATTAAAGCCTTCATTTTTTTTATAGCAGAATAGGATTCCCCCTTGAAAACATAGGCGAATGTAAGAAAGAGATACGAATGAAAGATTAACCTGTACTCACCCAATTTCACTCGTTCAATAGAACTGGAAAACACCTCGTTACTAAATGATTCGATAGCTGAGAGAAAACCTCCAACTAATTGACTCTTAAAGTTACCTTCAGGATTGAAATGATGAGAAAATAATGTCATCCCACCTTCAGTTATGATTAACAGCATTTCAGGTTTTTCTGGGACAACTCTTGATACAGCGGCAATATTTTGCGTTGTCATCCGATCTAATAAATTCTCTACTTTTTCAATTTCAATTTCATTACGTATTTTAAGATTACCAGTTTCAATATCAAATGTATTTATCTGATCCATTATGGCATCATATTCTCGTGAAATTGCGATCGCTAATTTCTGTAATCCTTTCTCTTCAGCGATAGTTTGGGCTTGATCAATGAGTCGTTTTGCTAGCGGAATATCATCAAGCAGTAGGGCAATTTCTGACTTCAAAAGATATCCCTCAGAGAGAAGGGAATGGGAGTTCTGTTCTTCAGCAATGACAAGGAATCTATCAGATAGCTCTTCTAACTCCTTTAGAACAGTTGTATCTGCGGAAATCTTGTATTCAAATAACAATATATCACATAAATTGATGATAGCGTCCGCTGTAACTTCTAGTGCTCGAACTTTCTCATTGGCTACATTTTCTAATAATTCCTGTGCTTTAGCTTTATCTCTTAAACGATTACTCGTCTTTAAGATTAATGCTTCAGAGACACGAAACATTTGACTCATAAGTGTTAATTGATAACGATTTGACGATTTTTCTAGTCTTTCAATGTACGCTTTAGTATTCGTGAGAGAATTGGTATCCAGAGTAAGTTTAATGACATGATAAAGACTCCACGAGCATGCCAAATAATCATTGATATCGTCACTCACGTTAATACTCTGTGTGTAATAACCACATGCCGTATCAAAATCGCTTTTTGCTTGGTTGACTAAACCTATATTGGATAAAGTCCATATCAAAATCCACGGAAATTGCTTTTCTCGAGATAAAGTCAAACTACGATTCAATGATTCCAATGCAAGATCCAACTCCCCTCTAGTATGATGATTCCAACCAATATTGTTTAAGGTCAGAGATAAATTTTCCATGTTTCCTAGACGTTCTGAGCTAAACATACTCCGTTGTAGAAATCCTAGCCCTCGATCAAGTTCACCTAGCCAAGTGTATAAATTTCCTAAAAAATTCAGAGCAACTGCTATTCCTTGCTTGTCGTTAATTGATTCAAAGATGGTTAAACTATCCAATATTTGTTTTAAACCTTCTTTTGTTTCACTGAGATAATTATAGTTTAATATTCCTATTCTAAGGGTTAGGCATGCAACTTCTCTCTGAAAATTCAATTGTTGGAAGATTTTACGACTCTTCTCAAGATACTGAATCTCCTTAGGAATTTTTCCCATAATACCATATAAAGAACCAATTGTCTTTAATGCCCTAGCTACCCCATCCATATAATTCATGTCTTGAAACAGATTCAAACTATCAGTTAATACACTAAGAGCTGGTTTTACCTCTCTTTTTGTCATTAATATTATCCCTTTGAATGTTAAAAACCATGCTGTTCTCATAGAATTATCCAAATTATCCCTGCCACCCAAAATTTCAATTTGTTTATCATATAAGCTAATTAAGTTTTCGTATTCAGGTAAATATTCTGGTAAAATTTCCATATACACTGTTGGGTGACGTATTGCCTCTGATCCACTGAAATTTCCGAGAGCTCGATGGGACTCAGCTTTGAGGATGAAAACATCACAGATTAAGGAGGGCTCTACAGTTTCCTTTGCAGAAGTTATAATTGTTTCCGCAAGCTGATGAGCGTCTTCAGCCGCATTATTTAGTAATAACAGATAAATCTTCAAAAGTACCAAAGTTTTAAACTTAGTCTTGGTTTTATCACTAGTTGAGAGCATTTCTTCTAGCTGGTTTAGTGCTTGACTGATGTTCCCTTGAGCCAATAAGCTTTCTAATACCATAGTTTGCTTTGTAATAAAGGGAAACATAACTTTAAACCCAAGTATCATCAGAGAGATGAACATCTAATACTTTTGCTTGCGATTCTCTAAATCTGAATACAACTTTTACAGAACTAAAGTAAGAAGAGGATTTCAATAATCAAGGATTTAAAGTAGCGAGTGCGGTTCTGAACGCGGAAAAAGTTGAAGTATGACTTTCTGAGACCTGAATATCCGTGTATTTAGGTTTTGTTAATGTTCCATAGTTATAACTACTTTTCCTTGGACGTGTCCTGTTTCAAGATACCGGAGAGCTTCAGGAACTTCACTTAACGGGTAACGTTTATCTATAACAGGTACAACTTTGCCAGCTTCAAAAAGTTCAGTCAAAAAAACCAAATTATCTTTATTGTTTGGTTTCCAAATCACGACACCCAACTTCTTACTCCCAAACAATGAAATCAATGGTCCTAGAAACAAAGCTTGGAATAATCGAGCCGTGGAACCTCCGACCGCGACAAAAGTTCCCTTTGGAGTCAAAGCACGATTATAATCGAAAATTGAACGATCTGCTACAACATCAAGAATCCGGTCATAACGTTGCCCACTTTTGGTAAAGTCAGTGGTAGTATAGTTTATGACATGATCTGCCCCAATCGAGCGTACCATGTCCAATTTCTCCGTGCTGTCGACACCAGTCACTTCTGCTCCAAAATACTTGGCAATCTGCACCGCAAAGGTACCCACACCACCACCCGCTCCATTGATCAAAACCTTTTGTCCTGGCTGAATCTGTCTTTTATCGCGAAGACCCTGCAGGGCGAGAATTGCCGCTTGAGGGTAGGTCGCTGCTTCCTCAAACGTCATGCTGACCGGTTTCAGCGCTAATGCCTTTTCAGGAACACATACATACTCAGCAAACGCGCCAAACCCATACATGGATGAGTCCACGAATATCTCATCACCTGGTTGAAACTGTTTTACGTGACTACCAACCACATCAACCCGCCCCGCTACGTCAGATCCGAGTATCTTGTGTGGTTTTCGAAGTTTCCCGATACGGACCAAGAACGTACCTCTAAGATATTCCAAGTCAGCTGCATTTAGAGATGCAGCATAAACTTTTACTAATACTTCAGTTTCCTTGGGAATGGGTTTTTCTATCTCTTTGTATTCAAGAATGTCCGGGGATCCATATTTCGTGCGGACAATCGCTTGCATTTTACCTCTTTTTTCCATATTTTCACCATTTTAGAAATAATCCTTCAGAGGTTGCTATCTCGATCAGATTGTTTCTTCTAATTATCATCTAATATGGCCTATAGTTATGATGACATTACCCATTTTTTTTCCTGTTTCAACATACTCGTGAGCCTCAACAGTCTGTTCCAACGGATACCGTCTATCAATGACCGATTTAATCGTTCCCGCCTCAATCAGCTCTTTGAGGAAAACTAAATCTTCGGTTTTATATGACGCCAACCTACTTATTACTTTCTTGCTACTCGTCTTCGAAGTCCAGAACCCTCGAATAATACGTGTTAGTGTAGGATTAGCTATAAGGAAGATTCCATTTTTGTTTAACGAATTTATACAACCTGAATAGGAACTCTTGCCTACAATGTCAAAAATGACATCATAGGACTCACCACGTTTGGTAAAATCCTCTTTCGTAAAATCGATGACCTTGTCCGCACCAATGGAACATAGCATGTCCAATTTACCAGTACTATCTACAGCGGTCACTTCAGCTCCATAGTAAGACTTGGCAAGTTGTATTGCCATAGTCCCAATACTACCACCAGCTCCATTAATCAACACCTTTTGTCCTGGTTGAATATTTCCTTTTCTAAGAAAATGCAAAGCATTAAGTCCCCCCACAGGAATGGTGGTGGCTTCCTCATAACTCATATTAGACGGCTTTAGTGCTAGTACAGCATCTTTAATTTCATCGGGCAGACTTATGTACTCAGCATAACCACCCATACTAAAACCAGTGGTAGTCCCAAAAACTTGGTCCCCTTTCTTGTATAGTGTTACATCTTTGCCTACTACTTCAATTTCCCCAGCTATCTCTTGCCCTAGTATAGTTATTCTCTTTGGTTTTCTGAAACCCACATATGCTCGCATGGGAAACCGTATCCAGATCGGGAATTTGAGGTTACGCGCTTCACAATCTCCTGCTGTTACTGTAGTCGCAAATATTTTCACAAGGACTTCGTTATCTTTAGGAATAGGTTTGTCTACCTCTTGGAGTTGAAGTACGTTGGGGGGTCCGAATTTTGTCCAAATAATAGCTTTCACAAGTATTCCTCCATGGGATGTTATATTGTGATTATTTAGTTTTAAAGTCAATTAGTTGAGATATTTATCGTCGATGTTAAACCCAGCCATTACCCAATTATGTTTTCAGTTTTCTTGAATCAATTTTGCTACTAATAAAAGGCCAAACAAAAATCCAAACAGAAAGAACAAGGACAATCCCGAGAATTATCCAGAGGACACTATCAATAAGTTGAGCTGTAGGATCGGTCTCAACAATACCTAATATCCCCAATACTTTATCCTTCAAGGCAAACATGACTTGTGAACCAGTTAAAATAGTTAATATTGAAATCCAGAGTATTTGCTGAGAGGCCATATTTTGTTGGTGTTTGTCTTGTACAGAATTAAATGCACTTTGCATGTTATTGATCTTATCTTGAATAGTAGTTGCTGTTGTTTCAATTCGAAAAAGGGAATAACAGGTATCAAGAACCTTTTTACTGTGTGCTCGTCTATTGATAATCCGTTCATTGAACACCTGGGAGGCTAGCCTTTCAATCAATCTTTCAAAATCTTCTACTAGCAAAATCTCATTTTCAATGGCTGGTAAGCTCGTTTTTAGTTCAGAAAATCGTCTGTTAATTTTATCAATTTCTATATTCAGTGTGAAATAGCAGAACAGCAGTGCACGTACTCGTAAGATCTGCTCTATAAAGTAAGTTCTCATATAAGGCATATAATTATCCAATTCTTCTTCGGGAATGAAAATAAATGCGGAGTTGGTGCGAATAAAATGCACTTCCGATAAACGGTTGGAGAGATTATTTTGGATCCGACTTAGATAGAG
>DXJL01000054.1 GCA_019057635.1 Candidatus Heimdallarchaeota archaeon | reverse complement strand
CTCTGGGCACTAAGCTGCTATCATGGAAGTGTTGGGCATGGCTGGGAAGTTGTTGAGAAATATATTGACGGACAAGATAGAAAATCGTGATGCGGAGTATTATAAACAGGCCTTGGACTTAAGTCCGGGGTATAGGTGACTGCGGGATGATAAACTCATGCTCGATTGAGGTATAGGAGAATGTCATGAGCTCTATTACTACGGGGGATATTCTCACAATCGTATCAATCCTAATTTTATTAGTAACCTTTGTCGTTACTTCTTGGGAAAAGTACTCTTCTGACCGTCGCCAACGTACCTTTGATTTTTTGCTAGCCGTTATGGAAGAGCAAGGCCCCATACATCAAGCAAACCTGGAATTTGCCGTCTGGATTAAGGAAGACAGAGTTTTTGAGGATGACAATATCGAAGCTAATGATAATAAGATAGTTATTCAACTGATTGATTTCTACGATTTGATATCGGATTCGGCTATGAGAGGGATTGTCGATCAAGAAATGATATTTATTCATTTAGGAGGGAGAATGCGTTCAGCGTACAAGGTGACCAAGAAATATACAGAGGCTCGTAGGAAGAGATTAGATAGGCCCGCCCTCCACAAGCCGTTTGAGACGTTTGTAACTGAACGCATTAAAGACAGAGAAGTATGAGTCTGCAATCCTCGTCCATTGAAAATACATGAAACTACACACATGTGGTAAGCGTTTGAATGCATTAAATATTTTATACTCGGTCAGGTTGATAAAAAGGGATAACTTTCTGTAGAATTGAAAAAATAGGGGGTATTTTTGCAAGAATTATGACTTACTATGATTTATATATTAGAAAAAAGAGATCACACAAAATCCTTCCTCTGCGCCTGGATATTAAATTAGAATCATCGAACCAATGGAAATATCAAAGCCACGAGCATCGTTTTGATGCCTTTCGGACTTTGGTCCGAGGTCCGTGACTGCAGGATGGATGGTTTATGCTCGGAGTGATGGAGATAGAAAACCAAAACCTATTCAAACTTAAAAATCAGGTGCATATGAAAAATGATAAGAATCATTGTGGATTATTGAAAAATGAAAGGTTATATTTAAGCATAAAGAATATATTAACAATAACTTTAAAATGTTAAAATGAGTATACTTTATGAATTTAATTGACGAGAGGAGCGAGCATTATTTCTACTTCGATTGAATCTCTTGAACTTATAAAAGTCTGGGAGGACAAACCAGAACTAATAAGACATTTCATTAGAGAACTTCCACAATATGAACAACTGTGTGTAGAAGTGGCATATATTCTGGAAAAGCATATAAGAGAATCGAAGATTGAATTTTCTTCAATTACATATAGAGCTAAAAGTTTAAACAGTTTTGCAGAAAAAATTATTCGAAAAAAATATAAGGATCCATTTTCTGAAATAACTGACATTGCTGGGGTTAGGTTAGTTCATCTTTACAAAAGTGATTTCCCAATACTCAAAGAAATCATTCACTCTGAATTTGAAGTGATTGAAGAGGTTGATACGGTTGAAATTCAAGGTACTGATAAGTTTGGTTATAGTGCTTTTCATTTCCTTGTTAGATTAGGACGAAGATCTTCTGGGGCTCGTTATGATGATCTAAAGGGTTTAGTCTGCGAAATTCAAACTCGTACTGTTTTACAAGATGCTTGGGCAATAATCGGACATCATCTGTCTTATAAAGAAAAAGCTGCAGTTCCTGAAATTTTGAGTAGAAAACTTAATTCAGTGGTGGGATTATTCGAAATGGCAGATGATCAATTTGATCGTATTCGCACTGAACGTGAATCATATTTAACCCAAGTTAATAGCAAACTTAACAAGAAAACAGAATTCTTAGAACAAAAAATCAACTTAGATACAGTTAGAGCATTTTTAAAGTGGCATTTCCCATATTTTAAAAATGAAAGTACTGATGCCCATATTTCAGTCGTCATTAAAGATTTAGATGTTAAGAAATACTCAAAGCTTCTTGACCTTGAGATTGTTCTTTTGAGAACCGAAAAAGCTAGAAAAGCAATTAATATAGAATCCAAGTCAACTTATGCTGCTGGAGAACTGGCGGGAGCAATAGCTTTAGATGATCTCACTTATCGTCAAGAAGGTTGGGAACCTGAATATTTACATTTGTTTAACAAGTACGAATATCTCGTTGAGAAAAATATAAAGAAGCTGTAGAATTAGGGCAAACTTTGCGCCTGAATGGAAACACAAGAAAAAAACCGACTGAAATATCAAACCATCGAGCATCCACTCGGATGCTTCGCACATTCCAGTGCGGAGTCCGTGACGATCTAACAATCCAAAATCAACCGCACCCCACCTAAAACACTCTAAAATCAGGCGCAAGTACACGAAAATGATTTGCGCGAGAGAACCGCGCCATCAAGTCGTATTCAACATTCAGGTGGGTGATTCATAAGTAAAGTTAGTATTTGCTTCACTATGCAAATACTATAAGTGATATAATATCTACAGGAGTTATAGGCAATTAACAATGTCTGCTACAACAATAGCTGTATCTTCGGAAACAAAAGAATTATTACGTCAATTTGGGGAAAAGGGTGAGAGCTACAACAATATAATCAGAAAGCTCATCAAAGAAGCCGGCTGGAAAAGGTTGGATGAACGATGGAATAAAATACTTGAAAGTGATGAGTTCATTTCGCTGGACGAACTGTAATGTATTCTGTAATCGTTTCCCGTACTTTCCAAAAGCAATTCCACTCCCTG
>DXJL01000053.1 GCA_019057635.1 Candidatus Heimdallarchaeota archaeon | reverse complement strand
TTGCGAATGCAATGGTTCCAACTATTCCAATAATTAAATTTTTATCATTATTAGTGTTTTTAATTTCCATTATTATCTTCTCCTTCTTTTAAAGAATATTAGAGGATAGAGTTTTTTCTATTTTAACTCCTCTCTTGTCTATGTATTAGGTGTATAACAAACGCATTTAAATAGCTACAGTGCTTTATTAAAAAGATAGCACAATACATAAATGATAGTACTTTGAAACCTTCCAAGATTTTCAACATTAACAAGGAAATACTATTATCAGACTGAAACATTACGGAATCCATACAGGATACATCTTGTATTATACCAGAGGAAGCCTTTACAAATATATGGTTAGGGCATGATGATTACAAAATGTCCTCATTAAAGTCCAGCTTTTACTTATGGTTTGTTAGTTAGAGAAATCATCTAGTAAAAAGAAGAGTATTTCAGCAAGTAGCCCTAACAAGATATATTGTGAAAGCTAATCTGCTTTAAGTAACCGTTCATGGACGATGATTGAGTCAGCATAAGCGCCTAAACTTCTTAATCTCATTTCAAGGGGTTGAGTTTCATCCAAGAAGTATTTCAAGCTCATTTGAATGAATTTTTTCTTTAGCTTTTCAACCTGTGTAGTTCTAGACGTCTTAACCAATCAAATGCGTGGTTGACTTTGGATAAAAACGATTCCCGATATGGTAAAAGAGTATCTTTGAGTTAATGATTAGCTCAACCTTACCTTTTTTTCTTTCCTGTTCCTGTAACTTTTCAATTAAAAGAATTAAGATGTTGATCTAATCTAAGGATCTTATTAATTAACCAGTTCCTTGGTGAAATCCGTCATTTAGTCCACAACCAAAAAAATAGATTTGCCTGAATATCACAGTTTCAGAACCAAAGTAGTTTTTTATGATTGAATTGATTACAAATTTATTCTTTCATCTTTTTCTGTTTTTCAAATAGTTTATCCGTTAGGAAGTTTCCAACACTTTCCAATTCCTCATCGATTTCTGCTGTTTTTGTTTTAGCATGTTCTTTTTCTGGTTTGGGTACACTGAAGATAGATAGGGTTCCCACAATCTGCTGATTCTCATCCATTACAGGAAGGATTGACTCTCCAGTGATGGAAAAGATTCCCCATGCTTCTTTCAGGGTTTGACCGACCTTAAAGGTGTAATTTATTGGAAAGGCTACTTCATAAACTTGAATATTCTTTAATTTACTTGTCTTTTCAACCATGTTGAAAGGAATGAAACCAGATGGAGATCCATCTTGTGTAATAATCCAGGTCTCTTTCTCAGTAACATTTATTTCTATATTAGAACAATATTGATTCCATTCAATCAATTTAAAGTTTTCTTGAACAAATTCATTGATTGAATCTTCGGCATTTGTTATTCCCAAGTGCTCAACATTGATCTTATCAAAATCAATGGTATAAATTATTGGTAACCGTAATAACTCAAGTGAGTCTTCCCTAACCAATAGGGCAGAAAACGCTTTTCCCATTGAGCCATTAGCGTAAAATCCTGCTTCTACTTCCTCATGGATGTGGTGATTATGTCCCACAATAATTTTTTGAGAGAGTAAATCATTCTTAGCTCTGAATCTTGAGATATACTGATCGAGGGGTGGTATAAAATTTTTCCAGAAGTCCTGGTCTCCATGTTCAATCCAGACATTTTCGTCTTTATAGGAATCACCAAGGAAATGAATATCTAAGTTCCGCTCTAATTTAACACGGAATTGGTCATAAAAACTGTATGGGTCGTGGTTACCAGAAATAATATGAATTCTTTGATCTCCGAGAGAATCCTGGATTTGAGATAGTTCATTGAGGAGTGAAATGCCTTCTTTATCAGTTTTCGAAAGCTCATTAACACGGTCAATATTGAAAACATCTCCAGCAATCAAGATAGATCGAACATTATGTTCTTCACAAGCATTCTTTATTTCTGCTAAGCATCTTTGAGCTAATTTATTGTTAAGCCCCCAATGAAGATCGGAAAAGACTAGAAGTGGATAAGCGATTGTAGTTTTAACTTCAACTGATTCTACTTGTTCTATATTTTGAAGAATATTGCTGTAAACTTCCTTTATGATGCTCTTCAGTTCTTCATTTATAATTTCCACGGCTTTAATGGGCAACTCTTTAGTTAACTTGTACTTGGTACCCGAGAAACTAGTATATCCGTGAATTAGCTTCATACCCTGTTCTTCAGATATTATATTTCTTTCTATGGCTATTTTTAACCTGTCAATTGTGGAAGAAGTGAAATTTATTTCATTAAGTATAGCCAGGATTGTACCAAGATCCTGTAGTGCAGTGATAACAGAATAAGTTTTGTAAATGGAGTCGTAAAGAAAAGGTTGACAAATCCGCAGATTCTCACCCAATGCATTGTTCTCATCTTTGAGGGATTCGGTAGTGCGGAGTAAAATAGGAATAATATCGTGAATTGCATTCTTGGTCGAACGGGTAATTTCATTTCGTAAAAACTGCCCCTTTCCAATGGGCTTTTCGTAAATAGGAACCAAATTGACTATGGATTTGTAGATAGACCAACAATACTTTCTAACACCATTTCTCCGTTCTTCAGAAGATACGGGGATCTTACGGAGTGTTTCGATAGAACTTAACATTTTATCGAGTTCCTTTCTCTGATTAGGTTCTAAGAAATGTTCATCTCCGCTCAAAAAAGCCTGTAAAATATTAGGGATGGAATTTTCGTGAAAATTAAGATTGACAGGGTTCTCTAATTTACATAATTCCAGATTAGGAACATGTTGTAATACTTGATCAAGAGCTTCACCCACCTGGAAGAATTGTTGATCGTTTCCTTCGTGAATCAAAAGCATATCCAAATCTGAATAGTCAGAATACTCTCCTCTGGCATAACCTCCGCATACTCCAATTATAAAATTGCTTGGGATGCCTACCATTGTTTTTTGCTCTTTATCAATTTGTAGAAACTTATTAAAGACCTTATTTTTCTCTGCTAAGAGTACAACACTTTCAAACAAGAGATTTAAGCGCGACATAACCGTGAGTGTGGTTCTTTCGTTCCAAATTGATCCTAAATACGTTTTTACTTGATTCATATCCCAAGTGAGTGTGTTGGCCTTTTGTAACTCTCGATAAGGGAGGAAATTGTCCATTCTTGGAGGAAGAGTGTGTGAGGTGGTTTGATAGGTAAATTCTGATACATTTTCAATTGAATCAAAGAAATCAGGTAGTTTTATGTGTTTATTATTCATAGGCCCCTTAATCAATAAGAGTTCGTCAAAATCGGATGTTCTTGACATCTTTTTCAGTATAAGGATATTGTCTTCAAGTTTAATTTCTTTAGTATTTGAGAAGAGATCCCAATATCCTGATTTTATCATCTTTCCTTTGACTAAGTTCTTGTAGAGGTCCATGGACGATTTAATGGTATGATGTTCATTATTCCGATTTTTGATCATACTCGGATCTTTTCCTTTGATCAGATCCTTAATCAACTTTCGTTCCTCGGCCATTGACTCATAATCTACCCAATCATCATTCAGGAACGATATACTTTTTTTAAACATTAATTCCTCAGGAATATAGAATAGATCCCCCTGTTGTGTAAGCAAGAAACTACTGATTGGCTGTTGTATCTGCTTTAAGTCTTTAAGTGAATCAATCTTCTGTAATAAGCTTTGCTCGGTCAAATAATATTCTAAGGTTTTCAGTGCTCCTTCGAAATCCATTCTCAGCCCTCCATAATTTGTCTCAATCCAAGTGTAGTAATCCAATCAGACTTATCTAGTTGTACTCTTTCTTCTTTGGATTTAAAGTTTAGTTCCTTAAGAGTTTCATAAGCCTCCATTCGTATGAACGTAGTCTCCTTTGGATTTGTAAAAATTCCGAATAGGAGAATCTTTCCTTTTTCACCAATATCATGCTGTCCAAGAGCTTCTAGGGAGGCTTGTCTGACACGTTCCGTTTTTGATTGATCAACTGCAAGATCTAGAAGAATTGCAGTGACTTTCGGAGTTTGATAAGTCCGTAAATTTCGTATAGCTATAACTCGAATGATAGTAGTAATAGTTCTATTATTGGCTATAGTAAGCAATAAGTCTTCCTCTGTACCCTGTCGTGCAACAAAATCGACGATTGATCGTTTCACAGGATTGGGTAAACTAATAAAATCTTCAGTTGTAGTATACAATTGAGGTAAAGTGCCTGTGAACCACGAAAGAGAGTCTATGGCCCTTCCTCTTAGGAATTGATCATCATTTTTATTCTCAGCCACGGTGTTGAGGAAAGGTTCGAATTTACTCCCAACTCGACTAATGAGTATTCTAAGCGCTAGCTCACGCAGTTGGAAGCTTTGTTGTAAATCCTCAAAAATATCAAAAAACTTCATTGCCACAGGATCGACAGATAAAATGGGTTTGATTGGTGAAATACCTGCATCAGGAAAATCTTTGACTAATTTCCTCCGTAAAAGTTGAATGGGCTCCTTTAGTTTATACTCTGGAATCCCTTTTCCATAAGCTTGGATGGAGATCTTTGAATCATCCATAGATCGGGCTTCAAAAGAGATTTCAGGGTGATTTCGACGAAATTCCTCCAATAACCCTGCGTTCACCTGAAATTCATCTACACTTTCGGCTTCAAAGCCAACTCGGGATGAGAAGTGATGTTGTAAATAGTTGAGGCAGAGCCACTTAATGGAGGCAAGTTCATAGGGGTTTTCGAGAATATCGGTAATTAATCGATTAATTTTCTCCTCTCTGAGAATAAGGGGCAAATTTCTGATAATTTTAGATCTTTCGTCCTTGGAAATCTTTCGGTTGAAGAGTAATTTCCATTCTTCATGCCTTTTATAGCTACTTACATTCCCTATCACAAGTTCTTTGTTTACAGTTGAAGTCCTGATACCTGAATGGTTTTTTATTAATTCATAGAGTTTAATCATGTCTTCAAGATTAGTATATTCATCAATTCCCTTCTCACTCATTTCGTATCTTGTTAACATCTCATCGGAGTCATCAATGATTTTGAGAAAGGAGTAAATGTTGTCAATGACAGGATTGTCAGAAAATTTTTGCTTAATATTATAATATCTGAACGTACACCTATTGCATCCAGCTGCTATCGTTTCTTCCCGCTCAAATCCTACCCACTTAGCAATATTGTTAGCGATAAGAGAATCATATTCACACATAATGGGACCTAGATCTTTCCGTCCGAAGTGTTGGAAGACCTCTTGGTAAAGACATCGGTTGATATCAAAAGCAAACTCTTCCTCGGTTGCGGAAACCTCTTTAAGTTGAAAATATTCGTTATCGTATATTTTCTGATTACCTTTTCGGGTATCTTCCACAAATGTGGCCCAAGGATCTTTAGAAGAAGCCATGTATCGTCTCTGAGGTTCTAAAACAATTTCTTCTAGCATTGTCTTATAAATAGCGAGAACTAACCTTGTAATTATTGTTATATCTTTCTGGCCATGTTTGCCAGGGAGAGCTTCCTCCAGAGCCATTACAAAAGCTGGATCGATTCCATGAAAAAGTTGTGTTTCATTGAAATTCTCTTCTAACTTCAATTTTTCTTGAAGTTCACTAAAGCGTTGAGAAAACGAAGAAAGAACTTCTTTGGCTTCTTCAGGGTCAAAAGATCTTTCTAATTCTTTAGAGGTTAACATAATGAAATACTGAAACATCTGATCCATTTGAGACATGTGAATCCCTTATAATGATAAAAAATAATACATTAGTAATCATTACCATCATCCTATAAAAAGAATACATTTATATGAGGATATAGTATATTAATGTACTAATGAGTAATCCTCAACGAAGAACTTCTCGATCTATGTTAGCACGTGCAATGGCGATTTTTAAGATAATCAATTATATGGATGAACCATTTGCTAAAACAAAATTAACAGATGCAAATATAAGTCCAAAGGCCGCAGAAAATTGGCTAGATCTGATAGTTTTTATCCAAAACCAGCCAAAAATACGAGTAACTAAAACAAAACGCATTACATTGGTTGAGAAATTAGGTGGAAGATTCTCTCAAATGAGCCTCAACTACTTTTTAGATGAAAATCAACCAATTGAGAAAAGAATGAGAAGTTTGGAAGCTTACGCCAATTCCGTAATAGTCCAACAGCGTTTAACTAATCCAGAGTAAATTTTGGCCGTATATATCAAAGTGAGATGTTGTGTATTAATTGATACCAGAATCAGTTTTCTATACCTATTCGCACATCTTTGGCATTCTTCCATAGTTCGTTGAATCTAGTTCTTAATTCCACAGCAAAACGCTTTTGCCATACATAGATTGCAGCGAAATACTCCGAGGGGTTAATCGGATTTGGAACTTTAAGAAAAACTTTTTCACCATCGATAATATCGAAACAATTAGTAATCTGAGATGTAACTCTAATATTAACTTTCCCTTGGAGACCTACGAAAGATGCTAGGTATAACGTGAAGTCTTCAGGGAGTTCCATTTCTTTGAGGGCAAATAAAATACGGATTTTGACATTTTTAGAAAGTAAATGCTGAAAAAACTCTTTTAACTTAGTTATCTCATCTTCTGAAGGCATATTGAACTTTTTAAGTTCGTTAAAGACAATTACTTCTTCTTTAGCATCGACCATTTTTTCTAGTATCTTTCTTTCCATTTCGTGACCTAATGTAACGTTCCAAAACATACTTTCTTCTTCAGGTATCTGGTAAATAGTGTTTAATTCTGATTCAATTTTTGCTGCTGAGTCTTTCAATAATTCTATTTCCCTACTCTTTAGTTTTAGTAACGTTTCTAAGGCAATACGTGGTTCAACAGGGTTGAATTGTTTTGGTCTAGACGACTGAGATTCAACTAGTCCTTTTCCTTCCAAAGCACTTAAAACATCATAAATTCTTCCCCAAGGTACTCCTGATTTTGTTGATATCTCTTTTGCATCACTTATTCCAACAGACAATAGTGTGTGATATGTTTTTGCTTCATAACTCGTTAATCCAAGCTCTTCAAGTGCTTTCATAATCAGACTTCCAATTGAGAAAGGAAAGGATTTGCAACTTTTCTTCGTGGTTTTTAGTTGGAGAATCCTTTTATTATTTACAACTTCATAATTGTTTATATTTAAATATTTCCAAGGTGAGAATTGATGGATTCAAATCACATATTAAAAGAGACAGTCTCAAAAAAGGGGCTCATATTCTATTATTCAGGCTCAGGAAACACCAAGCTGGCATGTGAGTATATTTCTCAGAATGTTCACAATATTCAACTCGAATTATGCAATATCGTAAAGATTAATGAAATTCCAGACCTGGATTTGTATGACTTCATTGGATTTGCCACTTTTACTGATTTTTTTGGACAACCCTTTCTATTCAAGGATTTTATCAATAAGCTCCCAATTCAAAAGGAAAAAATGGCTTTTATCTTGATAACACATGGATCGGGTATGTTCGGAAACGCCCTCCGACATTTATCAAAACGGGTTAGAAAGAGAGGATTCAAAGTAATAACAGGATTTGCACTGCTTACCCCTGAAAGTTATCCACCTGCTAACGTTAGAGGTATAGGTGATGTAAATAATCCCAAAGAAAAGCATATGGAAAGATTTGATAATTTTATTTCGGATCTAAGTGAAGATCTCAATAACTATTTCAGAAATGGAGGAGAAATTAGAAAAAGAAGCATAAATACTGGATTATTCAATACATTAATTGGGTTTACAATTGGAAATCTGATGCATTCGTCCACAAGGGCACGAAAAGATATGGGTGAAAAGTTTGTTGATGAAACCTTATGCAAAGAATGTGGCCGATGTGCAAAGGGTTGTCCATATGACGCTATAACTTTAAATCCCAAACCTCAATTTGATATGACGAAATGTTATGGTTGTTGGTATTGCTACAATCATTGTCCTGAAAAAGCCATTTATACAGAGAAATTCCGAGGTGTGGGGCATTATCCAAGACCCAATGACCAATTACGGGAGAAATTGATTGTCTCATGAATTATTCTAGCTAGCTATTTTACAATAATCAATCTCGAGCTGTATTAAAGAAGACCTCATAATGAATAACGGTTGGTTCTTTTTCCAACAAAAATTCCTCATCTTCCTCATAATATTTGGCCACTTCAGGATCTGACCCTGCAAACTTTTTAATGGATTCGAACGAGTTCCAATAGGTTATTAACAAAAAATGAGTGATCTCCTTTTCATCGCGTTTTAAAAAGGTAAGACCTAGATTTCCTTCGACTGATTGGTAGTCAGGAATCGCTTTTGACTTTAAGAATTCCATATAAGTACCCGCTTTTTCTTTAGGTGTTCTTCCATGCCACATTCTTACAATCATTTTACAATCTCCATTCTTTAATGATTTCAGTTAACTAGGCTCAATCCTAATTTTTTAATTGAAAAATGTGTTGTATTCTTACCCCTTCCTATGAAGTAGCGTATCTAACAAGACAAATTAGTTATCCAAATAGTCCCTTACTAACTGTTTCTACCAGGATTATATCAAAGTCTGCAGTGTCAGGAACTCTGATTACATCCATCATGACACGAAATAAGCCACCTAAACTTCCTCTTGACCCCATAGATCGAATAAATAGTTCTGGATCGGCACTGAGTCCATCCATTCCTATAGTTCATTGAACCTCAGAATGATAGATTTAACATAATATAATATCTATTCCGTTGGGGGAAAAATTAATGCATTGGTATTTTGTAAGCAGAGCGAAGTAGTTATTATTTCAGCATCATTTTCGATTTTCGTCATTGCTTGAAACACTATGAGAGAATCAGGTTCTTTTTCTATAATAGAACAGAAATCTTTCAGGTAAATTGGGCCTTGATTGAGCCGTAATTCTATTTTTCTATTATCTTCTTCAAGTCTCTCCTTGATTATGTTGAAGTAAATCTCCATTCGTTTCAACTCTCTTTCTTCAACTAAACTCGAATAAAAGACATCGATTTGCGCATTATCTTCGATCAGAGCGATTAACCATCCAAGAAAATCATTCTGGAAAATTGAACTTCTTATTAACACCTTAATATCTTTAACAGGTGTTTTTTGGGCTTTTATTACCAAATAAATTGGAATTCTCCTTTTGAGAAGATGTTCTGTTATGACTTGATCTACTGTCGTCCCTATGCTAGCCATTTCTTGTTTTTCTTCTTGAGCAAATAAAGTGAAAGGGGTTGGAATTACTATTAAATCTATTCTTCTTTTTTGGATGATTTCCTTCATCCGGTTAAAAGGTGTTTCTTTGTCATCAGGAATAAGAGCCACATTAAATAGTTCTTTTTCGCCTGAGAACCTTTTTTTGATTCGAGTTATTAATTCGGGAAGTGTTTCAAGATCTATATCCGCAGCTTTTGCTTGAGATCGATATCCGCGAACAGCTAGAAGGAAAATGAAGCTTGCATTCGTCCTTTCATTCAACTGTTCAACTAAATTAAAAATAAAATCCTCCCGATCTTTAGTTTCATCAAGAACTAATAGAATGTTCTTGATATCTGTTTCATCGGAAATCTTTGATTTTTTAAAGATTTCTTGGAATTTCTTGATTGAGTTTTCAAAGTCATCCATTTTTGTTCCTCTTTTGCCCTTAAATTGAAAGTAACCATAAACCAATAATGTAAAAGGTTCCAATAAGTAATTGTAAAAAAGATGTTATGCCTCCATATTTCACAAACTCCAAGAATGTAACTCTAAATTGTGGATTATCTAGACGGTTTAGTGAAGATACTGCTTGAACGGTCGAAGCTGACCCGATCGGTGTGATATTTCCACCCAAATTCGTCCCAATAACGACAGATACTAAAAGTGGGTTAAAGTGAAGAGCAGGATAATCCTCCAATAATGTATCCATAACATTAGTCATGACAGAAGCCACAGGAATGTTGTCTAATACGGCTGATGCTAGAGCATTGATCCATTGCAGAGCGATAATCCCTCCTAGAAGATTTATTTCACAGAAGAATTCAATTGGTGCAGCTAGAATTTCCAAGATACCAATTTTCTCTGCAACGCCCACAACTGTAAGAAGACCGATCATAAAAAAAACTAAAGACCATTCAACTTTTTCTAAAGCTTGATCCACGCTTTCACCAATGAGTCCAAGCATTACAAAACCACCTGCGATCGCAATATACCCCAATTCAATCTTAAAAGGTAAGAATGATGCGATTGCAAAACAAAATACTGTCAGAATTAGTACAATTATCGCGATATTAAAATCCCTCTGATTATTTACAACCAATTTTTCATCAATAAGAAGAATTTCTTCATAGTTTCTTCTAGATATCTTTTTCGAAAAATCTTTTCTAAACAGAAAAACCCAAAATATGTATGTTAGGATCCCAGTGATGAACACAAAGGGTGCTGTTAATATAAAGAACTCAACAAAACCTATATCGAAATGACCGCCAATAATGAGATTGGGAGGGGATGCTATGCGAGTCATTGTTCCTCCAAGATCGGCAAAAATTGCTTCTCCTAAGATAAAGGGTTTTGGATTAATGTTTAGTGCCTCACATCCAACTATCGTGATTGATCCGATTAATAATATTGCCATATATGCATCTAACAATGCAGAAAAGATTAATGTTAAAACGCATAACGCAAATAGTAGTTTATATTGATTGTCTCCACTTTTTTTTAAAACAACTATTGCTATATAGTCAAATATTCCTGTCGTTCTTGCAACTCCAACCATGAGAGTAATACCAATAATTACTAAAAGTAGATCAACTTCTAAGAGCTCAAGTAGATGTTCTACATCAGGGATTAGAACCTCACCATAACTATCAGGGATTATTGCGATAAGCAGAGCAAATCCAGCACCCATCATCGCTGCTAATGTTTTATGAACACGCTCTGAAATGATTAATAGAAGGGTTAAGGCGAAGATAAGAATTATAAGCAATTCTGGTACTGAAACCATTTTTATTTCACCAAATTTCGATATCTTCTTTCTCAAAATATTCATTCAATGTTTTGGATTAGTGGGACGAGTCTTTGATACGAAGAGATTGGAGAGTGATCAAACACTATACATTTAAATCAAGGTGTGTATAATTTTCTTTAAAAACATTCAGAATTGACAATCTTTTTTAGTCAACGATATTTACTTACTTATATTACCTTAACTTGCCTTAATCTGAAGGGATAAGTAACAATGAATCTTCTTATAGCTGTAGAAAAGAGGCCGTTACTATTAATTATACTTAAAACTCGGGATACAAAAAGGTTGAAACTTTGTATCAAGGGTAAAACCTAATTCGTTAAACAAGACTGAATCAATCTAAAATGAGTTATTTGGAAACTTAATAATCTGGTTGATGTTGAGAAAAACCATCTCGTGCATATCATCAATAGTGAAGTAAAAAAAGGTGCTATATTAATTTATCATGGAGAAGAAAAAATGAACTTAGATGATATGCTAAGAATTGATGCTTCTGAAACCAAATCAAAGATTGTGACGTTCATTCGTTCTACTTTGGAAAAAAGAGAGATCGATGGACTACTAGTTTTATACAAATACTGTGTAGAGTCAATCACAAATGTCCACCTTGCTATTGAAGCTGTAGGAAGGAATAATGTGAAGCTAGTAGTTACAAAAGGAAGACTTCTTAACAAACAACCTAGGGAACAAATGAGTCTAGAGGCAATAAATCGGTATTTAAATCTTCCAGAAGAGAATATTGTATTTGTCAACCAAGAAAATATCCTCAAAGAGATCAGTGATGTGTTTTCTGGAAGATATGGCCTAAAAGCGGGAATCGCTGTTTCTGACCCGATTCCATCCTTAAATTATAATTTAAGTTATTTCTTATTACGAGGTATGGTTCGACAAGAAATGGAGGAAAAAACTTACGCTGCTCCCTTGAAAAAGCCATCGACGCAAAGAGAAAAATTTATTCAAAGAGCTATTGCCCATTATAAGAGTCAGATTCGGTTACGAGTGCTTCTTGCATTTCTCCTAGCTGAAACTGAAAATCGATCATTTCTTGGGTCTGTAAATAAAACCGAATGGCTTCTAGGGTTATTCACTAAGTTTGGAACATATCATGCGGCAGATTTTTTACCTTTAGCCAGTCTCTATCGAACTCAAGTCATTCAACTTGCTAACCATCTTGGTCTTCAAGAGTTTTTAACTTCCAAAGTAGCTCCACGCCCTCCAAGCTACAAATATTTCTTTAATCTTTCCGCTGATGAGGTTGATCGTATCCTAATACGAATAGTATCTGGATTTTCTGTGAAACAAATTGCAGAGGATACTGGACTCTCTTCAAAAGCGATCAATAAAGTAAACTATTACTATCAATCATCAGCTTACACACGGACGGTACCATTAATACCAAAGTTATAACAAGAGGAGAGTCGCACGGAACTATGGTGAAAGTAAGTTATTTGAAATTTTCTTTGTAAAGTTCGTCAAACTCGGATTAGAATTCTGAAAGCTGGCTTTTGAAGAACTTTAGTATTTCCCATTTTCATTAAAAATTAACCATCCTATTAGACTATTTCTGAGATTCTAGTTTTACCAAAGGAATATCTATCTTTCATTCTTAACAAAAGCGAGTAAGGAAACAATAAGATGATTAAAAGATTGCTTTTTTGCGATGTTCTAATTCTAAAATATTGACATATGTATCTTAAGGATACCCCGACCTTTACTCAAAAGCATAAGTTATTTCTCGTATAGAATTTGTCATTTTCTTCGTCGAAACATAACTGGTACCGCTATAGCGCTTAAACTGAACCCTACTAATAAAATACTAAATCCAGAGGTTCCTCCACTATCAGAATCATCTGACCTTGTTTTGATCAAACAAATATCATCATCTTAGTTATGGGAAAAACTCTATTTCTTCTTTCCAATCATTTGAAGGTGTCCCGCGAAATTTATGAGTGATTTAGTTGTACAGTATTCCAGTTCAACCTTTAGAAGTTCTTTTCTCACCTCAGGATCTTTTTCTAGCTCTTGCATCACTTTCTCATCTACTTGGTGCAGAAACACTGGTGCACCAACGACTTCAACTACTTCTAGGCCTGTATACTCAAAATATTTAGCCAGTTCCTCCCAAGTCAAATTGTATTGTGGAAATCCAAATTCAACAGACACATTTGTACGAAGAAGTTTTCGAGCTGCTTCTATTTGTTTCGCTTCAATGAATTCAGGGACTCTTCTAAACTTAGTATCCAATGACACAACAATATAGGTCCCTCGCTTGGCTACTCTTCCTAATTCTAGCATTGCATTTTGTGGGGCCATGCACAATGAAACTGCGTCATATTGAGAAAAAACATAATCAAAGGTGTTATCTTGGAAAGAATCCTTCATGTCAGTAATATCTGCTTTAATGAATTGGGCATTATGTTTTAGCGAAAGCTTCCCCAGCCGTTTTTTTGCTTCATCTAACATGCCCTGGGAGAGATCTGATATCACAATGTTCCTATAATCCAATTCAATGAATTTCTGAGCCCAATATCCGTCACCACCACCCGCGTCAAGAATTAATGCGTTTGTATCTCTTGGAGCGTACTTTTGAAGATAATGCCAGGTGATATCATCTGCAAAACTCATTGCAGTCCTCGCTACCTCATCATATCTGGAGGGCTTAAATTCACCCGTAGAGTATCCCTCCGCATATTTATCAAAGATTTCTTCTACTTTTTTCTTAGGCATTATACTACCTTCAAATAACCAATGAGAGAATTCTTTTCCCCACTAGATTTATTTATTGTTTTTTAATACAAGTATCTATGTTTTCCGCAACATATCTTATACTTTTTACGACTTCCACTTGGACAAGGCTCATATTGGAGACTATTTAGGGAAAAGACGCTTAGATTATGGTTATAAGTGAATTCTCTCATTTTTCTTCCTCAATTATTCAATTTACGACTTTCCCCATTCCTTTGTTACTATAATTGATTCATTAGAATAAATCCCTTCCCCTTCTTTTCAATTCCATTCCTTAATTTTACAAATGCTTTATAAATAGTATTCTCGTCGTAAAATACTTGCTTTTGTCCATCAGGAGTAATTAATATTTGAATCCTGTCATGCTGAGACTCCTTATTTACGATTTCATCAGCAACAAAGCGACTAACTAAAATTTTCAGAACTTTGTTTCTATCATTAAGATATTGTTTCTTGAATGCTTTTGTAACTGGATCAATCATGATTATAGAACTTTTATATCGATTTCAGAAGTTCTTATGACACTTTCAAGTGGTTCAGACTAAATCTATACAATTAAGAAAAGATTTTTTAATATCCAGAGAATTGCTAATTTCTCAAAAATCACATAAATATTGTCGGAAGAAGAAATATCGGGAAGACTACCATATTATATCAATTATTGGTGAAGCTGATTTTCATCAAATTAAGATTTGACGGCGTTTCTGACCATGGAACAAAATATAAATTTGCCATTTGAATACTGTAAAAATGAAAATATGATCTTAAATCGTGTGATTTAACTTGAATGTTAATCAAGATTTGGTAAGTTTTTGTAGGGATTGGCTTAGTGCTTGGACTGGAAACAACCCTTCTGAATTAATTAAATATTATGATGAACATGCTTTTTATCGAGATCCTGCGAATATACACGCGTTAAAAGGCCATAGAGAAATTTTGCCATACTTCAAGAAATTGTTAGCATCTAATCCAAATTGGAGATGGGAGGAAGAGGAACTATATCCGACTACCAAGGGATTCATCATAAAATGGAAAGCAAGAATACCTGTAGGTGAAGAAGAGGTGTTAGAGTATGGAATGGACATCGTTGAAATGAAGAAAGGAAAGATAATAAGAAATGAAGTATATTTTGACCGCACAAAAATTATTTCAATACTGAGAAAGATCACTAAGACCTAACAGGACGTAGAATTAACAAAATATAACGTAAAATGTCGAAAAATGTTTTGATTAAACAAAACTTTTGGTCGAAAGCTAGCTTTAACAATTATAATCACAGTTTGACGAAGGGCTAATTCATCTTAAATTTAAAACTCATTGCATCGATTCCGACTAAATAAATGAAGAATAAGGAAATTAGGTAAATCTTTAACTAAGATCTATCTAATCCGTATGCATCCCTAAGAATTTGTGTGGGATGGTAAACTTCTTTGTCAACATTTAACAATTGTAATTTACACGTCGGACAATCAGTAACTAACGCATCGATATCTTCTCGCTTAGCCTCTGGATATAATGATCGTTCTGCAACTATTTGCCCATATTTATAATTCTTTGTTTTGAATGCCCAACTACCCAACTGTCCACAACATTCTGTCTTAAGAGCTTCAACATCGACTGTTCCTAAACTTTGCAGCATTTTAATTGAAGTACCTTTTTTACCACTGCTTATTAAGTGGCAGGGTTCATGATAACCTAAGCGAAGACTGGTTTTCATGTTACCATTAAAATCAGTATTCAGTTTGCCTTCATCACGCAGTTTAAGGATATAATCGGTGAATAGATACGTATTATCTCTTACCAGTTTTGAATCTTCATTCCCGACAAGAGTCTCATGGAGCTCGTCTTTTAGGGTAGCATAACAAGAACTACATTGAGTAACAACGTCATAACCTTGTTTTACGTATTCTGCGAAAATTTTTGCGTTATTTTTACCCTTCTTCTGTGCGACATGCCCGAGACCATTCGAAAGTAAAGGAATTCCACAACAATTTTGTCCTTTAGGTACTACGACTTCAATCCCATTCTTTTCGAGGACTTGGACGTGGGCTACTGCTATATCTCTATTCTCTGTATAATTAGCAAAACATCCATGGAATATTGCTACTTTTTTAGTAGGGTTTGTAGGAGCAGGATTTTTCTTTGTATGTTTTTTGAACCATTTTTGAAAAGTATTTCTAGTAAAGTTCGGAAAATTAGCTTTGCGGTGTACACCCCCAAAGAGTTGCATCAGGTATTTATTGGGCCCCCACAGACCAAGATTTGACAGAGGGGAGAAAGTACTTCCAATTTTTGCAATTGTTTCATAATTTCCTGCGAAGTAATGTCCCTTGGGAATTTTCCCAATGAAAGGCCACTTAGAACCTCCATAATGCATAATCTTCGCGTCAAACATGACTTTGGGAATATTGACACCAGAAGGACAATCGATATTACACATCATACATCCTGCACAGTCTTCTAGGATTTGTCTCGCTTCCTTTGTGCGTAATACATTATAATCCAATTGTCCTGAGATAATTCCACGCATTAGGTTTGCACGCCCTCTAGGAGAAGCGAGTTCGCCAGTAGTTTCCTTTTTAGCACGATAAATAGGACAATCTCTTTGAGGAAGAAGATCCACTGTACATTTCCCGCAACCGTGGCAGGATTCAATAACCTCCTCAAAGCCCCATTTGTCGTCCCAGACTAAGTTCGTTTTTAATCCTGGAATTACAGAATAATCGGCGCCAAACCGCAAGTTACTGATCAATAGATCTTCTTTATCAGTAATCTTATTATCGGGATTGAAGGTTACGGCAGGATCATATAGATTCTTAATTTCCCTGAATTTGTTGTAGACTTCTTCTCCATACATTTGTTTGATATAATTAACACGATCTAGACCATCGTTATGTTCACCCGATATTGATCCACCAATACCGATCACATACGAATTGACCTCATCCGCGACTTTCTTAATAAGTTCGAGGTCATTTGCATCTTTAGTATTGACGAATGGTCTTGTATGGATAAGCCCCTTTGCAGCATGACCATAAATTGCAGCTTTTAAGCCATATTTTGGAAAAACTTCTTCTCTTAAATGGACCATATAGTTACCTAATTGCTCTAGAGGCACAGTTTGATCTTCTACAAATGCCATGATACGACGAGGTTCCCGTACCTTTTGTAGTAGTGGAACTGCATCTTTTCTCACTTTCCAGAGGCTTGCTTGCTCTACTGGATCATCAGAAAACCGCATATCTAAAGCTAACTTTTCTTGGTCAATTATTAATTCACGCGCTTGTTTTACTTTGGCAGTTCGAACTGTTGGGTCCTCATCATCAAATTCAACATAAAGAATGTTATCTACGCCTTCAGGGATAAACTCTTTTAGTGCAGGACTCATTTCCACGGCGATTTCAAGAACACTTTTCCCTAATTGTTCAATTGCAGCTACTCCAACTTTCCTTACCAGTAATTCAACTGCTCTTCCAGATTTAGCTAATGAATCGAAATCCATTACTATCAAGGTCATTTGTTTGGGTTTGGGGATAAACTTAATTTTTGCCTCAACAACAATTCCTAAAGTTCCTTCTGACCCCAAAAACAATCGTGATAGATCAATCATATTATCCTTTACAACATCTTTAAGATTATACCCACTAACATTCATTTTAACCTTGGGCCAATGTTTTGCAATAAGTGCTTGAGTATCAGGGTTATCAACCATTTCTACTGTGGATTTGTATAATTTAGCTTCTAGAGTATCTTGGGAAATAATATCATTGTATTCTTTTGAACCAATCTCTACAGGCCGAGCTATAATCTCTTCACCGTTACTAAGAATTACTGTTAATTCTTGAACAAAATCCGCCATATAACCATATTTAAC
>DXJL01000052.1 GCA_019057635.1 Candidatus Heimdallarchaeota archaeon | reverse complement strand
TCAAGAGGGTAGGAAGAAATCGCTGTGGCTACATAAGGAATACCATGTGCTTCTAAAATTTTAGGCATATTTTTCTTATGTCCCGTTTTACCATTAGGAGTAGTAGTGCTATAGGCACCAGGTGGCGTACTTCCACTTCTTTGAACCCCCGTATTCATGTAAGCCTCATTATCGTAACAAGCGTAAATAAAATTAGTACCTCTTTCAACAGCTCCACTTAAACTCTGAATTCCTATATCGACGGTTCCGCCGTCTCCTGCAAACGCAAGTACATTCACTTCGTCAGCTAAGCCCTTATCTTCAAGTGAAGCAACAATTCCCGAGGCTGAAGCACCTGTAGTGGCAAACGGAGTATGAAGGACAGAAACTTTCGTTGTGCAGAACCCTTGCATACCGTGTAAAACAGTTAAACAGGATGCCGGAACTGTAATTATTGTCTTAGGACCCATTGCTTTAAGAGCTATTCTATATATTAATGCCATTGAACATCCAGCACAAGCTCTAGTGCCAGGAAATATATATTCTTCTTCAGGAATTTCCATTAATTTAACCATTTTTTTTATCCACCTTTAAAATAATCTTCCTCATCATAATCAGCTAAATCACCCAGTTTTAGACCAATAAAATCAGTTTCATAGGAAATTTCTCCTTTTTCTGATTCTTTAATTGCTTTAGTCACTCCTTTTGCAATATGTTGATCAGTTACATCTCTCCCGCCTAATCCTACGATAAATCCTTTAATAAAGGGAGCTTGTTTCAAACCGTATAAGGCGGCTTTCAATTCATATGAAAGAACCCCTTCATAACCATAACCAATATCTCTATCAAAAACTACTACGATTTCTGTTTCTTTAAACAATTCTCTTAATAGTGTTGCGGGGAAAGGTCTAAATAGCTTTAAACTAACTAATCCGACTTTTAATCCTTCTTTACGAAGCTGGCTGATAACATTTCGCGCTTGAGAAGCTACTGATCCCATTGCAAATATTAAAATATCAGCATCTTCCATCAAATAAGTTTTGTAAATCCCGTTTCCATAGTGTCGACCAAATTTTTCTGAAAATTCGTCGTGGACCTCCATTATGATTTCAATTGAATTTTCAAGAGCTTTTTGCATTGCATATCTATATTCAAAATATCCCGGAGCTATACCTTCAGAACCTCTATCTCTTAAATGGGGAGTGGTTACTGGATCTATTCCTTTCACGACAGACACATCAGAAAGATTGTAGTGATGTTCTAATGGTGGTAAAAAATTATCAATATCCTCTTGATTTTCGATTGAAACTGGCATCATCGTATGAGATAAGATATACCCATCATACGCAACTATAGTTGGAAGAAAAACTCGAGAATCTTCAGCTATTCTGAAGGCTTGTAGGTTAGTATCGTAAATTTCTTGATTATCCATACAAAACATCTGAATCCAACCAACGTCTCGTATTGTTATAAAATCTTGATGATCTGTCCAAACTGACCAAGGGGCACCTGTAGCTCTGGTTGCTAAATTGATTATTATCGGTAGACGATTTCCAGAAGCCCAAGGTAACATTTCATACATCAACATTAACCCATGTGACGATGTTGCAGTACCAACTCTAGAACCCGTAGCGGAGGCCGCACAACATACAGCAAGTGCGGAATGTTCTGATTCAACCTTTACAAAACGGGCGTCTAATTCACCTTTAGAAACAAATTCCGCTATTTTTTCAACAACAGGACTCTGCGGAGTTATTGGATAAGCAGCTATAACTCCAACTCTTGCTTGCCTTAGAGCATGGGCTGCGGCGTGATTTCCAGTAAGAATTCTTGTTTTTCTTTTGCTTAAATCGGGGGTTTTTTCTATAATTGTCACTCAATTTTCACCTCTTCCATTGTAATTGCCTTTACTGGACATTCCTCCTGACAGATTCCACATCCTTTACAATATTCTAAATCTATTTCTGGAGGAATAGTCCTTGTTACTACTGCTTCTGGGCAATATAGCCAACAATTGAAACAACTTGGTTTTCCAGATTTTACTGGAATGCATTTTTCTAGATCTATTATAGGTTTTTTTGAACTCCATGTGCCAGTTTTTCCAGCTTCCCCTTTAACAGGTTTTTGAACTGAACCTAGAATTTTTTGATAATCTTTTTTCGAATTTACCATAGATATTTCACAATTTTATGAATAATAACCAATATAAAAACTAGCGTCTATTGTAATAAAACTCTAGCTATTAATTAAAATAGGAAATTACATCGAGAAATAATTAAAATATCAAGCTCCGTTTTTGCTATAAAAAGATGAACCCATATTTTCACAGCATCAATTTTTATATTGTTGGCATTTGGAAATCGAAAGAAATTTATATTCAACACTTTCATTATCTCTTTAGTAAAACATCAGTTATGAACAAAATTTACAACTGTAGGTGATCGAGATAGAGTATAATAAAGAAGAAGTTAGAGATAAATACAAAGAACTATTTGAACACTCGTTAGATTTAATATATGTAAATGATATGAATGGAAATTTCGTTGATGCTAGTGATCTAACATTGATTGCACTAGGAATGGAGAGAGAAGATATCCCTGACATTTCTTTTATTGATTTACTAGATCGAGATAATTTGATTA
>DXJL01000051.1 GCA_019057635.1 Candidatus Heimdallarchaeota archaeon | reverse complement strand
CTGGTTCTGCCGAGACTGGCTGCACAAACACAGTCATTTTGTTTGGATTAAAATATGTAAGAGTTGCCTTAGGAGGACGCCCCTCGTTATCAAGAGGGATTTTTCCTTTAACTATATCTATCGGGAGAAAAACCCTAGCATTACGCTTCCAAGAGAGGGAATTAAACATCACAAATTGACATTTTTCGGAGGGGCCTTTCAAATTCCTACTAATATCATCTTTTATTAACTGTAATTTCTGATCAGAGGACAGCCAATCCTCGTAAACATCATCATATACCTCAGGAATCGATGTTCCAGGAAGAATATCATGAAATTGATTTTTAAGGAGAGTTTTCCAAATTCTTTCGAGTCCTTCTGTGTGCGTTTGATATGAGTTACTTTTGAAGATAGAATGAATCGTACTTAGGACTTCTGTTGAAATGAGTTTATTTTCAAATTCGCGATTCTTCTTTTTAACCTCAGCATGGACTGAAAAACATCCTCTGTGATTCTCTAAATACAATTCATCAGCCCAAATAGGAAAACGATCCTTCCATTGTTCCATTTTCTGAAAGAATGTTTCTACTCGACTCCAATGAAATGTATTACTCAATTCAACCAATGTGTTGGCCCGAGCGACTTCTTCATACGTAGGTCCGTGGCCTCCGTCACTCAAACCAAAGAATAATCCGATATGGGGAATGATCTCTTCCTGTTCTACCCATTGGGTAAGATCATTATAATTTCTTTCATAATTTCCCCGATATGTTACATTAGGTTTAAGAGGATGATGACCAACCTCAAATTTATCCCAATTGTTGAAAGAACCATAACTCATAGGAAAAATTCCAGTTTGAATTTGTGATTGATCAACACCTTCCCAATAAAAGTTGCAAAAAGGAAAATCGGTTTGTAAGTTCCACGATAACTTTGTTGTCCAAATATATTCAGCTCCACTCTTCTTAAGAATTTGGGGCAGGCCAGCTGAATACCCAAATGAATCTAAGAACCATTCTACTTTTGGAAGACGATTAAAATACTTGAAAAAAAACCTTTGTCCATATAGTCGACTTCTAGCCATTGCTTCTCCACAGGGCATCATACAATCAGGTTCGACGTAAGATCCACCAACTAATTCTATTCCTCCTTTCTCAACACTTCTTTGAATATCTTTGAACAATTCAGGATCATCTTCTAAAATCCATTCAAGTAGAATTGGTTCACTAAGAGCAAAGCAATATGATTTTGGAAAACGATTAGTATGAAAAACCGCTTTTTTGAAGGTTATAATTGATTTTTTCCTTGTTTGTTCAATTCTCCACAACCATGCAATATCAATATGTGACTGTCCCACTAAATGAAACGACATTTTAGAATGAGGATACTTTCCAAATATGTCTTGATCCCATTTTTTGAGTTTATTGTTCATTTCCTCATTTATTTTATTTTTAGTTTCAGGATCGTCATGCCAACGATGAGCAACTTCCTCTGTATCTTCATCAGGCTCCTCTAAGGTTGGATCTTCTAACCTTTCACTCCCTGAATAGTGGCCGATACGATTTGGATTTATCTTGGAAATTTTCATGGTTCTCACGCACTCAATGATCAATATAGAAGCGATAAATCTTGTTATTGAGTGAAATGGAACTTAGATATTTAAGGAAACGGATGAAATTATCTGTAAAAGTCATTGACTTTTATAATTTAGAAATACTGTCAAATGCGTTCTGAATAGCCTGAGCCAGATCGGAGGCAGTGGTACCGGGAGTTTCACATTCATTGTCATCCAAGAAAGAACCAATCTGATCAATAAGATCTCCTTTTTTTAGATCATGATTTAATAACGATTTTTCAAGCTTGGGCAGAACCGTGTCTGGAATAATCCAAAAATCACCACTAATGAGAATATCTGTAAGTATAGTATCATTAAACTCACAAATCACCGTTATTAACCCGCCCATAGATTTATACATCCCCTCAACCACATGTGCAGATCCATGTATCTTTACTTTACTAATAAGTTGTTTTCCTCGGGCCTTCACTTGGTAAAGCCAATCATCGGTTAAGTAAGTTTTTCTGAGATCCTCTATAAGCTCAAGAGTGCCTGGTTTAAACTGAGTTTCAACAAGACGAATATTAAAAGCTGTTTCAATCTGTTTGATATATTCCTTAATGATCGAATCACGAGGGGGAATATACCCTAATTCGTCTTGAAATGAGCTAATACCTGCTTCCAAAGATTTAATCACTTTATCGCGGAATTTCTCATTGGGAACTTTTAAAATTTGGGCCATTTCTTTCCGAGGAAAATCTAAGATAAAATTACCAACTAAGATTTGAGCATTTTCAAGTAAGCCAGCACCATTACCAGAAATTTTACGATTTTTGACAATTATATCATTAACAGGTTTGTACTCCGCATCTATACCGAAATGACGGTAGGTTTGAGCCACTGGTTCAAGTGTTCTTTCGAAGAACTTCGTTATATTCCTAGGAATAATCGTGGAATCAATATGGGAAATGATATTATAAAAAAGCTGATTTGAATCTAAAAGAACAGTACCTCCTCCACAAGCACGGCGACTAATAGGAATTCCATGTTTCTTACAATAATCAATATCAACTACACGCTCAATAACTTGATGAAACCCACATACCACGATTGGATCAGTGGGCCAATCGATAATGATAAGATCACGAGTTTGTATCCCTCGACTTCGAGCTAATGCAGCAGCATGCCAAACTACTTGTGTATTTAAGCTATCATTCTCTCTAAGGATTATTAAGTCCCATTCAGGTATAGTCTGATTCATTACAGGTCAGATAATGTACTTCATACAATCAAGTTAAATGTCATTAGGAATTTATGAGGTAAAGACTTTGTGATAAAAGTGGGACAATATGGGCTCATTAAAGATTGTTTTTTTATCAGGTGGAACTGGTACTCCAAAATTACTACAAGGTATCAATTCTCTTATCGATCCTCAAGATATTACAGTTATTGGAAATACCGGGGATGATTGGCGATATTATGGTCTTTATGTCTCTCCTGATATTGACAGTATATTATTTACCTTGGCAAACCTGATAGATTCAACAAAGTGGTGGGGTATTCATAATGATACATTTAATATGGTAAAGATGTTACAAAATAACTTAAAAGAGGATGTTTGGTTCAATCTTGGAGATCAGGATGCAGGTCTATGTCTATTTCGGACGTGGTTATTAAACCAAGGTTTATCTTTGACTGAGGCAACAAAACAACTTGCAAACCGTTTGAATATCAAATCAAGAATTCTTCCAATGGCTAACCAGCCAATTAGAACAATTATTCGTACTGAAAATGAGATTTTACATCTTCAAGAATACTGGGTAAGACACAAGGGAGATTTAGATGTACTCAATGTCTTTTTTGAGGGTGATTTGAGCATTACAACTTCTGAAGTCATTACTGCAATTGAATCAGCTGATTGCATAATTTTAGGCCCTAGCAATCCCGTTTCTTCCCTAGGACCAATTGTTGCAATCTCCCCTATTCGTAATGCCCTCCGTACCTCAAATGCCCAAAAATTTGCGATTAGTCCAATTATTGGAAATGCGGCCCTTTCTGGTCCTACTGCCAAATTTCTTCATGCATGGAATTATGAAACTTCTCCGATTGCAGTGGTTAATCTTTTTCACGACTTTTTAGATGGCATTCTTTTACATGAATCCGACCGTAATCTTGAGAGGGCTACCCAAAAATTAGGAGTTAAAGCCCTATTTGGCAATATTATCATTAAAACTCAAACTGATGCACAGCAAATTCTAAACATACTATTGGAAGAGTTTTAGAATGAAAATTTCCCCTTCACAAGTGATATTAGCAGGAATGGCTGGGATTACAAATGGAGAGTTTGCTGCCAAGTTCTATGACACTGGCTGTTTAGGAAAGGTGACAATTGGAGGGTATTCAATCGGTAAAGAAATGATAAATGCTGCAGTTAAATCAATTCAACGGGGACGTACTGAATTTGTGATGCAAT
>DXJL01000006.1 GCA_019057635.1 Candidatus Heimdallarchaeota archaeon | reverse complement strand
TGATGTAAATCGTGTTAAAACAATGCAGTTCGTAGGAGATGTAGGAATGGCCATTGGATGGGTCATTCTTCTAGTGGGTTTTGTCTTGGTTATATATGGTTTGCTCAATACTCTCTTGGATCCTCATTTGCGTGTACCACGACGATTTGAACAGAATATTGTTGAAGCAATGAAAACTAACCTTGTTACAGATAGAAACTTCTTTATCTTGTTCGTGGGATCAGTGATTTTTGGTATTATTTGGTTTTTCAACCTCTTAACCTACCCCGATGATGGTCCCCTCTACTTTTTGCGAGAGCCAAATTTACAAGCCTATTATCCTTCTGTCCCTGTTGAAGATCTTCCTGCGTTATCAACTTATGGAGGCTTTGCCGTTATTCAAGATACTGCAATCCTACTATTGTTCGTCTATGTGATTTATGTTCGCCTAAGGCCTGGAAAACAATTTGCTGAGGATTTTGTTTCATTCGCATTAGACCGAACTGCTTTCCTAGTACTTTTAATCGGCGTAAGCATTTTCCATGCAGTCGGACACTTACCCTACGAGCTCTATGGCAAAGGTCAATGGGGAACAGGTTTTACTGATATTAACTCTTGGATTGCTTTTGATAAAATAGCACATGGTTTAACGAGTGCAGCTATCACCATGCTAATTGTCTACATCGTAACTGATCAGTTTGCAAATTATGGAGCGGAGAGTACATCAGCAAAATTGTTTGCTATTGTTGTAGCGATTGCCTTTATGATTAGTTTAGGACTTGCATGGGAAATTTTCGAGTGGATCACAAATGCCATTCTAAACCTTGGTCATTTCATTGATGAAATACTCGACGCCCCCAAAGATTTGGTTTGGGATGCCATCGGAGCTGTTCTTGGGGCGTGTTTGGCTGTAATCGATATGTATCTTGAAAAAGCAAAACCAGAAACAGCGTCCTGACAACTCTTATTGGAAAAAAAGCTCAGATATTACCCTGAGCGACTCATAATACTCAAGCTGTTGATCCAGGATGAAATCCACGCGACCTGCAACATTAAACATACTCACGCTAATTGCTACTTATTTTCTTTGGGGTTTTGCCAATATTATTTTTTCAATTCAGATCCAGCCATATATTATTGAGGTGTATGGAGAAAGCGATCAAATTGCTCAAATTCTTGGAGCTATTCTTTCAATTGGTAGTTTTTTTGCAATAATCCCTTTGTTATTTAGCTTCTATGCTGATACCCACGGGAGGAAGAAGATCATACTTTTGGGGGAATTTTTGAGTTTTATTGGGTTGGTTGGATTATCTCTGGATAACACACATGTATTACTAATGATATTTAGTATTATTTTGTTTAATATTGGACTAGGTGTTCAAGATTCCCCACTAAACACGCTTATATATGAATCAACAGCAGAGAAAAATCGTGGGTTAGTTTATGCAGTTATTTACAATTCAGGGTCGATTGCGGGAATAATCGCCGCAGTTCTGCTTGAGACAAATAATAGCTACATTACTTTTTTTCAATTTGGGAGTATTTCTCTATTGGTAATTCTAGTAATGAATTTTTTCCTGTTATCAGATATTAAGCCCAATATATCTAGGGTAAATTTTTCATTAAAGAATCTTTTTAATGAGCCTATTTCTCGTCTTACTGTATTTGCTTTCGTTATAGACTCCTTTGCCTGGGGTTTACCCCTTTCAATAGCTAATGGAATTTTCATCTTGCTTTTTGAAGTCGATGTAGGTTTTATTGCGACTCTTTTTCTCTATGAATCCATTTTTTTAGTAATCCTGCAATACCCTGCGGGATATATTGTGGATAGAGCTGGTAGAATTGTAGGGTTAATTTTAGGTGAGATTACAGGAATTATGTTCATTGCCTGTGTACAACTCGCAATTATGAACCCTGTAGATTCTAAACTTCTTCTCCTTATTGGTCATGCAATCTTAGGTGTAAGTATAGCTTTTTGGAGGCCTGCTGTTACAATCAGCCTTATCGCGGTTGATCCCTCTATTCCTTCCACAAATTTTGGGATTTTGTCATTTTTCCAGCGACTTGGATGGGTTCCTACCGCAGCGATAGGAGGGTTTCTTTTCTCAATTATTGGTTATGGTCCGCTTCTTTTGATAGCATTCCTTGGAACAGTTATTGCCATGTTCCTTTTTTATAGAATAAATCAGCTTGAAACGTTAAATAAGGGCAAATAACCAAAAATATAACCAATAATTCGATGTGAAAACGAACTAAGTTATTTTTTTTCACAAATTTACACAGTTAATTGGTTATTCAGAAACACAATATTTAATTAATTCCAAATTAATTGTCGCTCAGTATGGAAATTAATCGACAGAAAGTAACTACTTCCGTAATGGAGCTCTATCGTGTTTTAAGAAATGATCGCATATTATTGTTTGCGATTGTTATTGTTAGCATTCTTACACTGGGGAATTTCTTCAATAAAGAATTTCTCGAATTTGAACCATTACAGTACTCTCTCTTCTCTTATGACAAAATTCTCCATTTACTTTCTTCGATGATTATTCTCAGAATTTGTTATTCCCTAATCTTGCGCATTAACCATTCTTATACCAATGATCACCCACGGTTGGTCGCTTCCATTCTTACTATGGTTATTTACGGATTTTTGTGGGAACCATTTGAGCTCATGACTTTCATGATACAAGAATCAAAATCAGAACAATTTTGGGCTGAAGTTTTTGATGTTCCATTGGACTGGGCGTATGATTTAGTGGGAATCCTGTTGAGTAATTTTTTAGGTTATGAATAGAACTTGGATGTAACAGGAAGTTGTAATGTTGAAAAGAAATGCATTAAGCAATACTGAGTTTTACAGTCAACAAATTAAGCTCGAAAAAGAAATAATTAAAGCTGCGGAAGCTTCAGTGAGCAGGGTTAAAAATATTCTCATCAAAGAATTAATTCTTGGTATAAGCCAAGATAGTAGAAAACACGAATCAATTTTGAAAGGGTTAAATGCTCTTCAGGAAAAAAGTACAGAAGGCATTCGCTTGATCTCGGAGGAAGAGCGGGAAGAACTGAAACAAAGTATCGAAACACATATACGACTGGAAAAAAAAGCCATAGATACATACCGTCAGATGTTAAGTCAGATTGTAGATGTTCGGGAGAAGATGTTGGTAAAAACTATTTTAAAAGATGAACTTCGACATCATGCTTTATTAAAATGGCTGTATGATCTAATAATTAAGGATTTGACATTGACTGAAGATGACGTTTTTGATATGACATGGAAAGATGTAATTTGGCAAGATGGGACTTGAGCCAATAAAATTACCATCTTTACGTAAATCTGAATGAAGCTGTTATGAAAAAAACATAGGAAATTTCCTATTGCTCAATAATTTTCCTAGAAGAGACTCTTTATGGATGAATTTCGAAATTCGCTACATTTAGCCCCAGTTATGCGTTTTGTGGTAGAGCTTACAACTTGGATCTGGTTATTACTTATTGGAATTCAAGTTGTTGATGCTCAAGAACTACTTGGTTTTGAATCATGGTTATTTTTAATCTTATTAGTGCTGAGTTTATTCCTTTTAAGTCAGTTTAATTTCCCAGGAGATAAAAAACCACATGGAAAAATGGTTACTGGGTGGCAACGTATCACTGTGGAGGTTTTTTCTGCTAGTCTCGGCGTAATCGCCGCATGGGTGATATTTGGGATGATTAGTGTATTTTTTCAGACGGGAATATCTTTCTTTTCGTTTTATCTTGACCGAGAAAGATGGAAATGGTTTCTAGGTTTCCGAGAAGATCCCCCTGATTATGTTCTTGCACTTGGGAATTATCCTCCTAAAAATTCTAATTAAAAATTGTTTACCGATGTGAACATTTTTATAATGGAGTGATTATCCGATAAGTAATATCATACTTCAAACCTAACCTTATATTTCTAATTGAATTTTCACCAAACGCACTTTACTTAGTTCATGAGTTGGTTAAGATGGACTTGGAATATGATTTCGCCATTGAGCTAAAAAATTTAACTAAATATTATGGTCAACACCGTGGTATTGAAAATTTGAGTCTTCAAATTAGAAAGGGTGTTATTCATGGATTTTTGGGGCCTAATGGTGCAGGAAAGACCACTACTATTCGTTGTTTACTTGGAATCTTGAATCCAAATAGCGGGTATATATCCCTTTTTGGAAAAAAGATAGAACGCTGGGCAACTGAAATTGCACTAAAAGAAAAAATTGGATATTTACCAGGAGAATTTGAGCTATATCGTCATTTTACAGTGAAACAAATACTAGACTATTTTGATTCGTTACGAAAACGTCCAGCTGTATTTAGAGACGAATTTGTGGAAAAATTAGATCTAGATGAGTCTAGATCAGTCTCTCAGCTAAGTAAAGGAAACAAACAAAAAGTCGGGTTAGTTCAAGCTCTCATGCATGACCCAGATTTACTGATTTTAGATGAACCTACTTCAGGCCTTGATCCACTTATCCAACAGCGATTATACACAATATTAAGGGATTTTAGAACAAGAGGAAAGACTATTTTTTTCAGTAGTCATAATCTGGCCGAGGTTCAAAAGATTGCTGATGAAGTAGCAATTGTGAAAGAGGGTTTTATGGTAAGTCACGACAGAATAAGTGATTTGAGCTCGAGAGTTCAACAAAAGCTTATCATAACAACTAAAACCCCATTATCTGACGCTATTAGTACTTCATCATTTATAGTCAACTTTGAAAAAATCTATAGTACGAATGGGGGTCATCGTTATCAAATTTGGTTACATCGTCATAACCATCAATTAAGTAAAGTTTTTGAAGTTCTAGAAGATTTTGTGATACTTGATGTAGTTCTTCCTGAACCTAATCTTGAGGAATACTTCATCCATTACTATTCGGAGGAGGGCACTAAGCATGTGGTTCAGTAGTTTTAATCTGATTATTAGACAAACCAAATATATCTATCTCCTACTTTTAATTGTTGGAATTGCAGGATCTTGGATATGTTTTTTTACCTATCCAGGTGAAGAAGGTATACGTGCATTTTTAGGACTTGAAGATACCCCGTTTATGGATCTTTTTTTTGGAGAAATTCTTGATAGCTTAGATTCAGGGAATTCAGGATTATATCTCTATTTTGTGCTGTTGTACTTTATGGCTTATGCAACCATCCTTTTTCCTTTTGTAGGCTTATGGTTAGGAGGAGCTGGAGTAAGTGAAGAAATTCAATCATCAATGTCTGACATCTTTTTAGCAAGTCCTCAAAAGAAACAAGATTTGCTTTTTCGTCATTTAATTATTCATGGAATTCTATTCACTATGTTAGTAGGTCTACTGTATATCCAGATTCCGTTGTTTTTTGAATTAATGGGAAGTTCGATGAATTATTCAAGGATTTTGAATGCATTCGTCCTTCTATGGGTATCAAGTATTTTCTTTTTCTCTATTTCATTCTTCTTTAGTGTAATGACAATCCGTACAGACATTGGACGAGGTATGGCAGGGCTGATATTGTTAGGGGCGTATATGATTCAAATGTTGATCAGTTTTAATCCTGCGTTAACCAACCTTAAGTATTTTAACCCATTATACTATACAAATACTACTAATTCTTTATTATTAGGTAATCAGATTTCTGGCGAGATCATTGTACCTCTTGTTGTTAGTGTAACTCTTCTCGTTATAACAGTCGTTATCTTTCGAAGAAGAGACCCATTACCTGTTCAGATTCGTATAACTAAAAAAAATAAGACGAAAGATCGGATGAAGAGAGTTTCTAAATCTAAAACTAGAGATGGGCCTGTTTATTCTCTTTTAAAAAGAATCTCCCCTCTTACCGCTGAACAATGGGCCGCAGATAAACTAATTTTTCTGATCTTCTTTGGTTTTGGTGTTTTTTCGATCTTTTCAATAATCGGAGGGTTTCCAAAAGGAGAAGAAGGATTTGCTCAGTTAGCAATCCTTTACCAGAATAATCCGATCGCAAAATCCATAATGCGCAATCATGTGGATCTACTAAATTCAGACCCTCTTGGCGCAATTTACCCCCAATTTTATGGTTACACATGGATCTACTTTTTCTTCCTCGTAATAATTGCTGCAGGCCGCATAATTATGCGAGATTTCGATAGTAAAACAATGGATTTGATCATGGGCTGCCCTGTTAATGCCAAAGAAAGAATATTTTATCGAATGATAGCAATTTTTTTACAGATATTATTTTTGGCAATCTTTATGATTATCTCTTTGATTGTTGGAGAATTTATTTTAGGGGTTCAATCAAAAATTCTAGAACAACTTTTAGCTATAATGGTGATTTCTTTTGTGTATCTTAGTCTTCTTTCGTGTTTGATTGCAATAGGAATTGCCATTCCTAAACCCCGTTTCCGAAAACCGGTAATTTACGGATTTGCAGCTATTACAATCATCTTATCGATTCTTCCCTATTTTAGTAAAGATTTCCTTCCTCTACAAT
>DXJL01000050.1 GCA_019057635.1 Candidatus Heimdallarchaeota archaeon | reverse complement strand
TGGTATGTAGCTCTATTATACAAGTTTTTCGCTCGTGTACACAGATCCACAAAGATGGGCCGCGATTTCATTTGGATTCTTATTGTCAGCTGAGGTTTTGTCTGTTTTTTGGCTCGCATTCCCATTTTATGCTAGGTTTTTCTTGTATTTAACCTTGTACCAAAGAGAGATCACCGAAAACGAAAATGACTTTCCTTTTTTCATTGCCAAAGCTTTGATATTTGTCCGACAAATTTGATCATGTATCATTATGTCAGAATATTTTAATAACATGATCAAATTTGATCCACGACGATACATCGCAGAAATACAGCCAGGATATTTCGATTGTAGCCCGTGTCATTCCCCATTGAGGATGACTAGCAGGTTCTCACAACTTAATATTGATACTTAGCTTCTTAAACACCTGTATTCTTTCGATTTGAACTGGTCCTGCTGTTGATTGGTTGGTCAAGAGAGATCACCAATTTTAATATTGATTGATCCTCAGAAAAAGTTTATTAAGGGTGAAATTGAAAATATAAAGTCTCTATTCATCATGAAAACTTGAAATCCTGTGATGATATTGAAGCTAAGGTTGAATTTCTTTTGAGAAAGGAAATAAGACGATTTCCGACACAGCAATATTATAAAACTCAGAAACTTTTGGGGGTGTGGTGCTATTGTCATCATTTTTTAATGACTTAATTTTTTCTTTCCTTTCAGATAAGACTTGAGGGTAAATAACAAGTGAAAGACTTTTCGGAGGATAAGGATTCAAAAAGACGCTATTTGAAAAAAAGTATACAACAAGGAAGACTGTTGATTGAAGCGACAAAATCCCGTAATTTACAGTCTGAACTAAAGTCATTGAAAGCTCGCACGCAATATATCATACATCTACAGACACAAAAACTCTCAAATTACTCATGGAGGAAAGGTATCAGACAAAGGGGAGCAGGAATCAGGCTATCTTGGATATTAGCGAGAAGAAATGTCACTAGATCTAAATATAGAACTGCTTTGTTAGTTCTTGGAATTATTCTGACTGTTGCTCTTGAAACAGGAATTGTGGTTTCTGTTGACACGCTTTATGATGATTTTGTGTTTGATCATCGAAATCAAAATTTCACAGATGTCACTGTACATCCCATTAAGTGGCAAAATCTGTCTACAATGACACAAATGGCACAAAAAGTTAGAAAAGTACCAGGTGTGGTGAGAGCAAGTCCTGTCTTTTATGCAAGTGTGGATACCCTATTTGGGGGGATTGTAAAGAAGAGTAATATACTAATCTATGGCATTGACTCAACAACACACCCTGATTTCCGACGAATTAATATTACTCAAGGAAAACGCAGTTTAATAGGCAATAACATGATTATTTCAGAGACTCTACATGATCAGGGGGGTCTTGCGATTGGTGACATCGTTAATTTAGATGATTTAGGATCAGAGTATAAATCCCAAGAGGTAAAACTCGGAGGAGTGATGAGTGATGAACCGTTTTTTGGGAACAAAATCGGTTTTGCATTCATACTTGTTGATTTAGAACTACTTTATAATATCGTTCATGAAAACCAACTTATCACTGCGTTATCAAGTGAAATTGATATAGAAATCACTAGCATACTTGATATTAAATCAATAAGTGAAAATGTTGAAGACACCGCAGGGATAAATTATTATGTTTTCTCAGAAAAAGATATTTCTGATATAGAAGCGTCAGGTATACGTGCTTATCAAACTGCTATGAATCTAGTTATTATGGCTTCATTTGTAGTGGAGTTTTTATTCATCACAAATGTTTTAGCAATCTCTATTCGTGATAGATCAAAAGAATTCGGTATCATAAGAGCGGTAGGAGGAAAGGCCTACCAGTTGATTGAATCGGTTGCTATTGAAATTCTGATTTATTCGGCAATTGGTTGTACTATAGGAGTAGGAATTGGAATAGCTTTTTCTGTAGTTTTAGTTGGCGTCATGGATAATTATTATGTAGGACATGAGTTTCAACAACTTTCAATTCATACTACCTCAATTATTGTCACTTATATGTCGGGAGTATTAGTTGCATTAATTTCAGGCCTCTATCCTATCTTTTTAGCAATTTCTATGCCCGTTGTCCAGAATATTCATTCACGAATGCGAGGTAGTTCATCATTTGGTCTGACCAGTTCCTGGAAGTATACCATTGGTACTGGAATCCTTCTTTCCTTGGTAGGGTTCATTCTGCAGTACAATGTTGGCCCCTCACGTTTTCTTGATTTTGAGATATTATCACTTCATTTTCTTGCTGTACTTATGATTTTTATTGGAACAGTTTTACTAGAGTTGGGAATACTTGTATTCCTTCCACGAATAGCAATGAAAGTATTGATCGGATTTAGCTTCATAACCCGTACTATCTCAACAAGGAACATTGCCCGAGAATTCCAAAAATCATTATTTACGATTATGACATCCGCTATGGCATTGACATTCATTATCGTCGTCGGATTAGTTAGTGCTGCTATTGTATCTGGTGTACCTGCCTATTATGAAAGCCAATGGGGTGCCATTGACTTAGTAGCTGAAACAAAAGATGCGGAACTTCTTCCTATAAATACCACAAACCGAATAGATAATTATAGATCAGTTACACGTTCTTCATTTATTCAAGAGGTAAGGACTGAAATTGAGGGAGTGTCTAG
>DXJL01000049.1 GCA_019057635.1 Candidatus Heimdallarchaeota archaeon | reverse complement strand
CGCTAGGTAACTTCTTGCTATTAGAATAACGGGAAATAAGCAAATTTGTTGTAGATTACAGGGCTTAGTAGGTGTATAAGAAGAAAAGCTACTAATCAATCAGGAAAGTCATGTGTATTTCCTGTCGCCGAGAGTTCTGCGGAGATCTTAAACGCCTGTGGAGAGGCGGTAAGACCTGCATTAATGCCGGCTCGCGTCGCTGAATCAGGAAGAACAACTCCAAAGATAGTTAAGAAGAATTTTTCCAAATTATTCCTAGCGGTCCTCTTTGGGTAAGTCTTTCAGAACGGTTTGATTTAGATCTCTCTCAAGGATCATATTATGGATTGCTTTTGCCGCTTTTCGGCCTGCTTCCATGGCAAGTATCACAGTAGCTGCTCCAGTTGCTACATCACCACCACAAAAGATCCTTTCACGGGTTGTTGCGCCTGTTTCTTCATCATGTACAAACGTTCCCCACTTTGTAGTTTCTAATCCACCCGTTGTCTGAGCAATCAATTGATTGGGACGTTGGCCAATAGCAATAATAACCGTATCAACGGGAAAAATAAATTCAGTCTCTGGAATTGGGATCGGACGTCGACGGCCCGAAGCATCTTTTTCCCCTAGATCCATTTTCATACATTTGAGACCTACTACGTTCCCTTTATTATCGCCGATTATTTCTAACGGTAAAGTTAATTCCCCTATCACTACTCCCTCTTCTTTAGCGTGAATTATTTCCTCTAATCGTGCAGGAATTTCACCTTCGGATCGTCGATAAATTATATCGACCTCTCGTGCTCCTAGTCGTAAAGAGGTTCTTGCACAGTCCATTGCAACATTACCTGCTCCGACAACTGCGACTTTTTCCCCAATTGTCACTGGCGTATCATAATCAGGGAACATGTAACCTTTCAAAAGATTTACTCTGGTGAGGAATTCATTTGCAGAAAATACACCATTAAGGTTTTCTCCAGAAATGCCAAGAAAATTCGGAGTCCCAGCACCAGAGGCAACATAGACAGCATTAAAGTTATACTTTTCTAAAAGCTCATCTACAGTTATAGTTCTCCCAATAAGCGCATCTTTTTCAAATGTCACACCTAATGCCATGACAGATTTGACTTCGTCATTTACAACAGATTTGGGCATTCGGAACTCAGGAATTCCGTAGGTTAAGACACCACCGTATTCATGTAATGCTTCGTAGACCGTTACTTTATGACCTAATATAGCTAATTCTGCAGCACATGTCAAACCTGAGGGCCCAGAACCAACAACAGCGACTTTACTACCTAATTCGCTAGAAATGTTTCTATCCCCACTTTCTCCATAATCTGCAACAAATCTTTCAAGATTCCCAATAGAAATAGCATTGGGATGAATACAGAACTCTTGACATTGATTTTCTTGAGGACAGACTCGTCCAGTTATCGCTGGAAGGCTATTGGTACACAAGATAATGTCTTTCGCCCCATTGATATCATTTTCAAGCAGTTTTTGGATGAATTCTGGAATTTGGACATTAACAGGACAACCTTTCACACAGCGAGGTTTCTTACACTTCAAACAGCGAGAGGCTTCCTCCAGAGCTTCTTTATCTGTATAGCCTAATGCGACCTCATTAAAATTACGAATTCGTTCACGAGATTCTTGAACACTCATATGAGTTCGTTTTTTCTTGAGCTTTTGCTTGCGTTGTTGCCTATTTTTTTCCCTTTCTTCACTCATAATGTTCAAGACTCCTTAATTTGTTCTTGCCATACGCTCAACGGCAATTCGTTCCTCATAACGATATGCTCGTGATCGAAGAGTTAATTCTTCAAAATCTACCTTTAGACCATCAAAGTTAGGGCCATCTACACACGCAAATTTCACTTTACCCCCCACGGTAACTCGACATGCTCCACACATGCCAGTTCCATCAACCATTAATGGAGCTAAGGATACTATAGTCGGGATATCGTGCTGTTTTGTGAAATTAACAACTGCTCTCATCATTGGGATAGGCCCAACAGCAACGACATGATCGATTTTTCTCCCTTCATCAATGAATTTTCGCAATAAATCTAATCCATATCCATGGTGACCTAATGTCCCGTCATCTGTAGCAATATGTAGCTCATCACTGACTGAGTTCATCTCATCTTGACAGATCAGAAGTGTTCTTGTTCGAGCAGAAATAATGCTTATCACATAATTACCTATTTCTCTCATTGCTTTCGTTTTTGGTAATACAGGGGCAACACCACAACCTCCTCCTAATACTACGACTGTTCCCCATTTTTCTATCTTCACAGGTTCACCAAGCGGTCCTAACAAATTCAAAATATGGTCTCCCGCAATTAACCTTCCCATCAATTTTGTACTTTTTCCTATCTTCTGAAAAATAAGTGTAATAGTTCCAGCTTCTCTATCAAAATCAGCAACTGTTAGGGGAATTCTTTCACCATTGTCAGTAACACGTAAAATGACAAATTGACCTGGTTGACATTTCTCTGCGATGCGTGGAGCACTAACAACCCACTTAATTATTTCTGGAGACAAGTCGAGTTTTTCAATAATTTTGCTCTTCCCTTCAACAAATCTCTGGGCTAAGGACGCCTCCAATTTTTCTGGTATCTCTTTACTTGCTTCTTTTTCCAGATTTGTAAGATAGTGGGAGATCTGCATAGCCGCAGTTTGACCTTCTGCAGCGTCAATTCCAACAATTGAATCTCCTCTTATCGCGCTTCCAGCAGCAAATACTCCCTGTAAATTTGTATCTTGATTTGCGGAATTGATTATTATTTTTCCTTCGGGTGTGATAGCTAAACCAGCATTCATGAATAATTCTCTATTCTTAATTTTACTACTGAGGATAACGATAATCTCAGTTGAAATTGATACTCTCTCACCTGTAGAACTCTTCAAATTCACTTTCTTGACTTTAAGATCTCCCTCAAATGACATAACTTCATGTCCAAAACGAATATTAACAAAACTTTCATTTAATCTTCTTAATAATGCAGGATGTGCATCAAACGCATCTCTAGCGGTAATTAAGCATACCTGTGCCCCTAACGAATCATAATGGAGTGCATTTCGAACAGCCCATGAAGTATGACCAATAATGGCAACATTTTTCTCTTCATATTCCCCTTCAGGGGGATTATTGTAATAAATTCCTTTAGAATGATATTTTCGTTCTCCAGGGACATTTAACTTTTTGGGATGTAAACCCGTGGCGATTAGAACTGTTTTACCTTGGTATGCGATTTCTTCCGAAAAAAACTCTCCCCGTACTACGGTAGTATAGACTCGTTTGATCTTACTTTCTAGTTCTAGTCGACTGACACGTTCAGCATATCTGATCGTTGCATGATATTTTGCTTGACGAGCCATTTTATCCAATAATTCTTGGCGAGTAATACTGAAAAAGCCCGGATAACCATCAACCATCATACTACCTGCTGTAGCAGATCCTGATCGAGCTTCAAGAACAAGAACACTTCTTCCTAATTCTGCAGCTCGAATTGCACAAGAAATCCCAGCAGGGCCGCCTCCCACACATATGACATCCCATATCTTTGATTCCAACAGATTCTGCTCCAATCATGCCTGATCTAATGAAAGTAATAGTTTTAAAATAATGATCTAGGTGAATATAGGTAATTGTCGCTCAAATATTGCGATTAATATTGCAGTATTTAATTGATATTCTCACACGCAATCATGAATATCCTAAGATTTTTGAAGTTAAAACATAAATGGAACGTAAAGAGATTCAAACTGACTAAAATAATTATTCATTTGTAAACACTTGATGGCAGCAAACACAATGAATATAGATCCTTTTGGTACGAATTCTACACTACTGGAGAAATCAACCAAGACTAGTCCATTTTCATCGACCTTGATCGGATTCTTCTTGTGTTCCTTTGACACAACTTATGGCACACAAATTCTTTTTTCTCTTCCTGCAAAATTGAAAAAAAACTCCGCAGAACATGATATATTGAAGACACACTATATTTGGAAAGTTGAACATATCCCCATCCCCATTCGTATAGATCTAAAGATTTCTGAATTTATCTATTCAGCACTTAAATTGATTGGACCTAAATCACGTGATGCAGAAGCTACCGTTGAAAAACCGATTTTCGGAATTGTTTTAAAATTATGGAAGGATGGGGAGCATATTCCTCTTGAAATGATTGAACATTTCCGAGACGATCTCCAAATTAATCATTGGAATGAAATTGAAATCCTGTATAAGCGACAAATCCTAGGTTTAAATCCTACTAAAAGACGTAAATACATGCAACTTTCGGATAAAGTGGCTGAAATCGGAAAATTCCTTCAAACAAATTGGGAAGATCTAGGAAACAAAGTATCCAATACCAAAATGTTCTTTGAATCCCAAAATTTATCGATTCCCAAATCTTCTGTTTATTCAACAAGCCAAAAATCTCCTGGAAAGAGTTTTTTTAAAGATCCAGTCACTATGCGAGTTTTAGACACTAAAAAGCAAAATGATGAGGTTTTAGTAATTTTAGTGAATCAAATGGAGACATTAGAAGATGTAAAAATCAGAGTGTCTAAAAAGACGGAATTTTTCAGTGAAAATTTATGGGAACAGGATCTTGAGGAATGGCCTACAAAGGAGGATCTAATTTTGGAATTTCCACGATCATCAAAATTGGAAAGCTATTTGCTAAAAATAAGTAGTAAAAACCAAACAGTGGCAATTAAATCATTGAATATCGATTCTACAGATATCAAGTTATAAAATAGCCACAAGAAAAGATTTAATTTTTAATTTTCTAATGTTATGTTAATTAATTTGTATTTGAGTATCTATCTTATTACTTGGAGTTCATTTTTTTGCCGAATGGGAAATCAAATCCTATTGATTCATATCACCTTCAAGTAAAAGATCGCTCTTTCGGATTCTTCATTTATTTTTATGATGAATTACAAGGTCATTCACTACTGTTTGCGTATCCAAAGGCTCTCATGTCAAGTAAAAACGAAAGGGCCATCTTAGCTATTCACCCAGCGTGGTGGCATCAAGATCAATTCCTTAAGTCTGAAAAATTCTCTACAATGGATCTTGAACTTAGTGGAGTAGTATATTCAGCCACTCTCTTCGAATGTGATACACAACGGTTGAAGAGACGGTCAGGTATGAAAGCAATGAAGTGGCAAAAGGAGAGATTTATCCTCATCGTAAAAGCTCCTGCAGAAGTTTCTTTCATTGCTCAAGAAATACTGCACGAGTTTCATTCCCAGATAAAGGAAAAATTTAGTAAACATTTGTGTTATCTCGTGCGATTTCAGCTTGAATCGACTGATAAGGCTGAGAACAAAGACTTTTTACCAGACAACGTTGAATTAGTTGAAGAGGGACTAGCTGAAATTTGTCAATCATTAACTCCTAACACACCAATTAGTAAACTTGAACCTTTTTTTCATATGGAAAGAAAATATGAACGTGAACCTGGCAAAAAGACTACTTTGAACTCTGTACCAAAAAAGAAATTAAGATTCGCGATTCCAAGAAGTGAAGATAGTAAAGTTATTGGCCAGAAAACTGCAGATCATTCTCAAGAAAGTCCAAAATCGATCAAAATTCTATCAATAAGTAGAGGGGAAGATTTAGTAAAAATTTCTGTAAAAAATACTTCTCCTTTCGATCTAAAAAATGTAGTTATCCGAGTCTATGAATCTCATGGTTTCTTTGGTGAAGACAAGAAAGTCAAGAAACTCTTGAAATGGGCTCCAAATGAGGTTAGTGGGGTAGAATTTAAACCTAAATTAGAGAAAGGGATACGTTACTTACTTAAAATAGAGGATGAAGAAGATACGCTAAAAATTAAACGGATTTAAAGGTAGGAGAATGAAATTTGAATAGAACTAAGGTTAAAGATTTAATGACAGAAGATTTAATAACTATAAGTGGGGATGAAAACGTGATATATGCTTCAGAATTAATGATAGAGAAAAATATTGGTTCATTATTGGTTTATGATGATTCCGAAGTGATAGGGATAATTACAGAACGGGATATTGTAAGAAAAGTAATAACCGATTGTAAAGACCTATGTGAAGTTATGGCAATAGAAATTGCTACAAAAGATTTAATCACAATTACGCCCGAGGATACAATTGAACATGCATTAATCACGATGTACAGAAAAAATATTAAACGAATTCCCGTTAAAGATCCTGTTTCTCATGAATTGGTAGGTATTATCACAACTCATGACATTATTGCCGCATTCAATACACTTGAACTAGCGTAATTCCGATAATCATTTTTTCACATCTTCAGCAACAATAATTTTTGACATAATCTTACCATGTAGGTCATTAATTGTAATCAGATATTCTTTTTCGCTTTTGTCAATGCGGGGACAATCGATTTCGTGTTCTTCACCAGGTGACCATTGAGGTACAGTTTTTTCGAACATTGTTGTTTCAAAAAAATCATGAACGTGAGAAATTCGGATTTTAACTTGATCAAGTTCTTTTTCGGAAACGTTAACTAAATTGACTCTTAGATAAACTGATTTTGGATAAATTGCTACATGTTTTAATTCTAATATCTCTTTAGGGATCATAAAGCTTTCAGTAATTTCCTCTGTGGTGGGAAAAAGATCTTCATGAATAGCCATTGCCGATCGTCGTCCAGCGCCCATTGCAGAAATAACTGTTGCCGCTCCAGTTACAATATCCCCACCCGCGTATACAAACGGTTTACTAGTCCTTCCCAATTCATCAGTTACAATGTTTCCCCATTTATTTACCTCTAAATCTGGTGTGGTCATTGTGATCAAAGGATTGGCTTTATTTCCTATCGCAATGATAATCAGATCCGTAGTGAGTTCAAAATAGTCCCCTTCTATCGGAACTGGTCTGGCGCGGCCTGATTTATCTGGTTCCCCAAGTTCATATCGTTGGCATCGAATAGACTCAATTCTCCCTTTTTCGTCACCCATGATCTCTACTGGACTAGATAATAACTTAAATTGAATTCCTTCCTCTTCTGCGTGGTGAACTTCTTCCAATCTCGCTGGCATTTGTTCCCTAGAACGACGGTAGACGATATATACATTTTTAGCATCGAGTCTTAGAGCAGTTCTGGCTGAATCCATAGCGACGTTTCCTCCACCGACTACAACAACATTTTTCCCAGTAAGTAATGGCGTATCATAATCGGGATAAAGATACGCCTTCATCAAATTCGAACGTGTCAAATATTCATTAGCAGAATAAACCCCTTGCAAGTTTTCTCCTGGAATATTCATAAACACAGGTAAGCCAGCCCCAACTCCAATATAAACTGCATCGTATCCATCCTCAGAAAATAATTCATCAATACTGCGAACCCTCCCAATAACTGAATCATAAACAAATTTGACACCAGAATTCTCCAAATTCTGAATTTCATACTGTACAACTGATTTAGGAAGTCTGAATTCAGGAATTCCATATACAAGAACGCCTCCACCAAGATGAAATGCTTCATAAACCGTTACTTCATACCCCTGTTGTATTAAATCGCCTGCTGTTGTTAAACCTGAGGGTCCACTCCCGATTATAGCTACTTTTTTCCTATTTTTCTTAACTCGCATGGGCTCAGGAATATGGCCACTAAATCTTTCATAGTCTGCAACAAACCGTTCGAGATTGCCAATTCCTACAGGTTTTCCTTTTTTACCCCTAACACATTTTTCCTCACATTGAGATTCCTGAGGACAAACACGACCACAAACAGCAGGGAGAACATTTCTTTCTTTAATTTTCCAAGCAGCCTCTAAAAACTTCCCTTCTTGTATAAGAGAGATAAATTCTGGTATTGGAACACGTACAGGACACCCTTCAACACATTTAGGTTTCTTACAGTTTAAACATCGATTTGCTTCCTGAAGAGCCATCTCTTCGGAATAGCCATAAGGAACTTCACGAAAATTCTTTGCTCGTACCTGAGGAGGTTGGGTTGGCATTTCAGAAAAAACTATCTTCATTCGGTCTTTAGACTTCATGATGTTTCCTCTTCTTTGGATTTTTCTTGATATTTAGCTAAGGATCGGCATTCAGGAGAAAAATTCTGTAAGCCAAGTGTTTCCTCACTAATATACGAGGTGTTACGTACATGTATTATTTCCTCCCAGTCAATTTTATGGGCATTAAATTCTGGTCCATCAACGCATGCAAATTTTGTTTTACCATCATAAGATAAACGACAGCTTCCACACATCCCTGTTCCATCCACCATAATTGTGATAACTGTAGCATAGGTGGGAATAGCTCCTTTTTCTTTCGTTAGCTTTGAAACCTTGCTCATCATGACATTGCAGCCAATAACTTTGATATGATCAATTTGTCGTTGTTGAGATTCAATCATGTGCTCAAGCACATCGTAAATATGTCCCCGTTCTCCTTTAGATCCATCAGTGGTAACGAGGATGACTTCATCACTCACAGTTTTGAATTCCTCTTCATAATAAAGTAAATTCTCGTTTTTAGCCTCAATAATTGTTATTACGTGGTTTCCAAGTTCTTTGAGTCTTTTTGCTATTGGATAGGTCGCGCCTATTCCGTAACAACCCCCGCTCACAACAACTGTTCCAAAATTCTCCAGATAGGCTGGTTCCCCTAATGGCCCTACAATGCTATAAAATGAATCTCCTTCTTCCATAAATGCCATTTTTGAAGTAGATAATCCTAATTCCTGGACAATAAACGAAATCGTACCTTTTTCTTTATCCCAATCTATTAAGGTTAAAGGTATTTTTTCCGACCGTTCATCTACCATTACTAAGATAAATTGACCTGCTTTAGCTTTTCTTGCTATAGTAGGAACTGAAATATCTAGCTTGTAAAAATTGGGTACAAATTCTTCCTTTTTTAGAATTTCAAATTTGGACATCTAATACACCTTTTCCTTTTGATTGGTCGATAGCACGCTTTGAAGTTATATAAAGCCTTAACTCTTCAACTTTGTCGGCTATGGGAACTCCCATATAATCAAGTTGTTGTTTTGAAACCTTAGGTATTTCTAGTGGTTCGGTATTCCTTATTTCATCTTGTAAATTTTCAATTGATTCATAATTAAATCCATCTAATCCCATCGATTGAGCTATGCGGCTTACAATGATCCAGCTAGGAAGTGCCTCTCCTGGTGGTTCAACTGCTTTATTTATTGGGTATTTCATGTATTCTTCCCCTGATTTTGTTCCGTCTTCTTCAGTGAAAACTGTTGTCGGAAGAACGACCTCGGCAGAATCAGAAGAATTCGATTGGTATATATCCTGTAGAATCAGGAAATCTAGACCTTCAAAATCAGAGAAAACATTCGAATTAAAGGTAGAAAAGATTGCTTTCACTCCCTGAGACCGTAAATTCTTGATACCTTTTTCGTCATATACAACAGGTATGGTACTGACTCTTTGTGCAAATTTCAAAAGAAGATAAACTGCTTCGTCAGTTAAAGATGGAGATAATATAATTCCGATTTCCTCAGGTTTGTAGCCTTTCAACTTATCAGCCGTGTGTGTAATTGCTTCATCCCAAGAAACTGGATATTGCTCTTCTTTAATCACTTTACGTTTGATAGTAGGGTATTTAAGTCGGTCACGACCATTTACAAGAGCTGGAATACAAAATCGTCCTTTTACACAATATTCACGACGAGCTGACAACTCATATGGAGGATGAACGTTTACTACCTTATCCCACTTTACGTCAATTACCATTTGACATCCGTGTGAACATAGATTACATGTCGTTGTAACAGATTTATCGGGAGTTCCAAACCATGTCGACCCACGGGCAATGAGAGCTCCAGTCGGACATACATCAATACAATGACCACAAAATACACACCCGCTTTCGAGGTGAGATACTTCTAAAATAGTTCCTACTTTAGTATCATGGCCACGTTTAGTTAGAGCAATAGCACTGTATCCCAATACATCTTGACAGGCTCGAATACAACGAGCACATAGGATACAAAGGTTATAATCTCTTACAAGAAATGGATCATCACGTTCTAATGGAAGATTTTTATAAAGCATTGGATACCGTATATCTTTGATCCGTAAATACTCAGAAATTTCTCGAATTTCGCATATTTCCTTGTTACTACAAGTAAAACATCCAATAACTCGTCCTGCTTTATATTCCCCATGGCGTACTTTTTCACATTCGTCGTGTTCCTTACATATAATACAATAGCTGGGATGTTCAGCAAGGATTAATTGGAAAACATTTCGACGAACAGCTTGTAAATCTGGTGTTTCAGTTCGAACAACCATTCCTTCTCTGGCAGGTAATGTACAGGAATTGGGATAAGTTCGATTTCCCTCTACATCAACAATACATAATCGGCATGCACCAAATGAAGGTAAATCTGGTCTTGCGCAGAGAGTAGGGATAAAAATTCCAGCTTTTGTAGCTACTTCAAGTACAGTCTCTCCTTCCTCAAACACAACACGCCTCCCATTAATATTCATCCACTTGGTCATTATGGTACCACCTTTTGGGGCCTGTCTTGTTTGAAGATAGCTGTTTTTGGACAACTTGAATGACAGATGCCACATGTAACACACACTGCAGTGTCAATGAAATGCACTTGCCCCTTTTCTCCAGTAATAGCACTGACGGGACAATTACGAGCGCAAATTGTACATCCATTGCAAAGACTTTCATCAATGACATAATTAATGAGATCTTGACAGTCTTTCGCCAAACAACGCTTTTCAAAAATATGAGATTGATACTCATTACGGAAATACTTAAGAGTCGTTAATACTGGATTGGGGGCAGTTTGGCCTAAAGCACATAAAGAGCCCATTTTAACAGTATAAGCAAGTTCCTCCAAAAGCATAAGGTCTTTGTCTTCCCCTTTTCCAGTAATAATTCGCTCCAAAATTAACAGCATGGCTCTAGTGCCAATCCTGCATGGAATACACTTACCACATGATTCAGCTTGAGTGAAAGTCAAAAAATAATGAGCAAGCTTTACCATACAATTGGTTTCATCAAGAACTATCATTCCCCCTGAGCCCATAATACTTCCCGAAGCTGCCATGGTTTCATAATCAACAGGTGAATCCAAATGACTTGGGGGTAAACATCCGCCAGAAGGGCCACCAGTTTGAACAGCTTTGAATTCTCTATCATCAAGAATCCCACCTCCAATTTCGTATACAATCTCTTTCAAAGGAGTTCCCATGGGAACTTCAATCAAACCTAGATTTTTAACTTTCCCAGTTAAAGAAAAGATAGCCGTTCCAGTAGCATTCTCAACACCTATTCCATGGAACTTTTCCCACCCATTTTTAAAGATCCACGATGCTGACGCCCATGTTTTAACATTGTTAATATTTGTAGGTTTACCCCAAAGTCCAGAAGTGGCAGGAAAAGGCGGCCTAGTACGAGGATTCCCACGATGTCCTTCTATAGAGGCCATTAATGCGGTTTCTTCCCCACAAACAAACGCTCCAGCACCTTCATGAACCGATATATCAAGAGAAAAACCAGAATTTAGAATATTGTCACCTAGAAACCCTCTTTCCTTTGCTGTGACAAGAGCGCGGCTAAAACGCTTGATTGCAAGAGGATACTCGGCTCGACAATATATAATTCCATGAGAGGCACCAATAGCATATGCACCGATAATCATACCTTCTAATACACTATGGGGATCAGCCTCAAGTAAGGAGCGATCCATAAACGCCCCAGGATCTCCCTCATCAGCATTACAAATAATATATTTTTCACTACCAGGAGCATCATGACAAAATTGCCATTTCAGACCTGTAGAAAAACCTGCTCCTCCTCGTCCTCTTAACCCTGAATCTGTGATTATCTGAATTATTTCTTCTGGTTTTTTTTCTAGGGCACTCCTTAATCCTGAATATCCCCCAGTATTCATATAAGCATCAATTTCTTCTGGATTAATATGGCCACAATTACCCAAGATCATTCTAGTTTGTTTACTGTAAAAATCGATATTTTTATAGTTTCCAATGCGTTTATTTAGTTTAGGATCCATGAAAAAGAGATCTTCGACAAGAACACCGTTTTTAAGATGCGATTCAACAATTTGTTTGACATTAGGAGTTTTAACCTGAGCGTACATAACACCTTCTGGCTCAATGATAACAATTGGCCCTTGTGCACAAAATCCATGGCAGCCTGTGAAATCTACCTTTATTTTTTCCTGCAAATTGAAGTTCTTAAGCTGTTCTTCAAATTCCTCACTAATTTCATCCGATTTAGATGATACACACCCGGTTCCCTTGCAAATTAGAACAGTCTTCTGATAATATTTTGGTAATGATTCCACCTGTGTCATTCTGGTTCCTCCTTCGACTTTTCCTTCTTAATCATCCGATTGATAAGTTGGAGTAACTTTGAAGGCTTTACCTGACCGTAGATTTCGCTATCTATTTGTACAACAGGAGAAAGTGCACAACACCCTAAACACGCAACACGTTCAAAACTAAATAGTCCATCTTCAGTCGTTTCACCAGGTTCTATTCCTAACTTTGTCCTCACTGCTTCTGCAAGAATATTCCCACCTTTCACGAAGCAGGCAGTACCAAGACATACCGAGATGATATGTTTTCCCGGTTTAATAAATTTAAACTGCTGATAAAAAGAAGCGACCCCATAAACTTCATTTGGTGATAATTCAAGATGTTCACTAATTTTTATCAGATTTTCCATGGATAAATATCCATATTCTTTCTGTACATCCTGTAATATTGGAATCAGGTGTTCTCGCTTCTTCCCCCTCGAATTTAAGATCTCGTGAACTGTCGAATCCATAGCTTCTGCTGCAACCACTTATGAACGTCTCCAATATTGTTTTCATGGTGTTAAGAACTACTGATAATATAATTTTTATGGGGTCTTTATAATAAATTGTGTGAGATATCTCTGAAAACAACGGAAACCAATGTTGGGCGTGAAGTATAAAAAATTTATTCTGATCTAACCAAGAAAACAATAGTAAAGTAATGAAGACTGAAAATTCTCATTCTTTCAACTTGATCAGTTGATTATTCCTCACTACTCATCTCAATCAATAATTCTGCAAAAAGTTCCATTTCTTTTAATAATTCTTGAATCGATTCTGGTGGATCAGCTGGTTCCTGTTCATCCATCATTATAAGAACGGTTAACACATAACTAAAGATATGGACTTTCAACTTCTTTACATCAGAGCTAGCTGAGAAAAATGCGGATTCAGATGTCAAAAAATTCTCACGTAGAACATTACAGGCGAAAATATACTCACGAAGGTCTTCACGAAGCTGAATACCTGTAGCAAATCCTTCGATATTATGTGTAATGACATTCCCATTAACATCGGTAATTATAATCTTGGAGTTCAATTTTGATAAGTATTCTTGTGCACTCTCAACGCTTTTCTTCAATTCTTCAAAATCTGCGATCAAAAATTGTTTTATAATATCACTGAGTTCTTCTTGTCTATAAATGGAGGTTATATATTCACGGGGAGAATATTTAACAATAAATGGAAGCTGTTTAGCTTTTTTGAGATTCTCCTCAAGAGCAGCTTCTGCATAATCTTCTGTATCATACTTATGATAGAAGATTTTCACAAGAGGATCTCCGTCTTGTTCTTTAATTGCTGAATAAACATTATTAAAGTACTCGTTTGCCAAATTAAAGTTCTCAGGGTGATGAAGATCAAGGACAAAAATCAAAATTGCTGTATTTGCTAATAACTTTGGAGTTTCTAGATAACTTTCACGATATTTTTCTTGGCCTCCAAAATCCCATAATGAAACCTGAATCCCAAGATAATTATGGCTTTTGACCTCATACATGACCGTAGGGCCGAGATCTTTGACTTCTAGAGGAGTCATTCCTCCAAAAGTTGTTGAATAGATAGATGTTTTTCCGCAACCACTAAGACCGACTAGTGAGATTTTCATACTTCTCATTACCTCAATTTGAAGGGCACACTTAGAATGAATCATTATTAACTTGATGAGTAGGAAAGACTGATTCGTACTCGAAACAGAAACCAATATCAGATAAATTTTAAATATTCCTTATTTATCACAATCTAAGTCCAAAGGTTTGGTGTAATGTAACGTTATTAAAGAGGAAAATGATGGAAAATAATAACGGAAAGCTTCAGTTATTCAGCCAAGATATCAAGTGGATTACCGTAGAGGATTAAAGGAACAATTTAGATGCTACGCCGATCTTTATCAAAGTATACTAAAGATACATTGCTTTTTTTTGGACAACCTATTACTTTTTTCTTACGAGAACAGATTAGATTACTTCTTCTTGCAGTAGCAGTTACTGAAGCAGCTTTTTCATCCTCAGTGATCTGTTTACCACTTTATTTCTTTGAGCTTCCTGAGAGAAGTGGAGGGTTTTTAGCAAGTGAGTTAGAACTACCCATAATTCTAACAGTTTATTATTTAGTTTCTTTATCTACCGCCTCATTTTTCGGTTCAATTAGTGATCGTATAGGCAGAAAACCCTTACTTGTAACTGGTACATTTCTTGCAGCTTTGACCTTCATTCCTTTTCCAATTATATTTGCAGGATATGCGACATCTGCCACTGCATTTTGGATTTTACTTGGTGCAAGTGCATTAAAAGGTTTAGCATCAGCAATGCTATCAGGTCCTGTGTTATCTATGTTTGCAGATCTTGCACCTGAAAGAAGTCATGGAGAAACAATGGGAAAATTCTATTTAGCTCGTTCAGGAGGAGGAGCAAGTGGTTTTCTAATAGGTGGTCTTACATGGGATTTATTCAAAGAATCTTCTTTCTTTGTGTTTACAGTTATACTGTTACTCGCAACTTCATTATATTTATTCCGGTTCTATGAGCCTAAAAGTGTGAAAATTGAATTAGATGATGTAAATGAAGCTGACGTTTTAAAATTTGAGGATCTTTCCGAACCCGAAGATCCTGGAATGAATCCATTTAAGGCAATGCTTCAGAGTCTGAAAAATAAACAATTCAGAAAATTTGCTTTTGCTTGGCTAGCTTATACTACATTAGTAGGAGCTGGAGGAACTTATGCTCCCGTAATACTAAAAGAAGTGACTGCTGGTGGAGTGGATGCCACTACAATCGGATTTGTTGCGTTAGTGGGTGTGGGAATCATGGGAATACTCCAACCAACTTTGGGAAAACTTTCTGATAATTTTGGTCGAAAACCTTTCCTCATCATTGGGTGTGTGGGTACAAGTTTGCTTCTAGTCATTTTTGCTGCAATTCTCCGTCTCGAACCAGAGAGTTTCATAAATTTATTAAATTACCCATTTTCAATCGGAATATCCAAACCATTAGAATTCGCTCCAAGTATTGTTCTACAAATTCCTCACTTGATGATAATACTTCTAATCCTTATCTGTCTTATATGTGCATCAGGATTCGGATCTTCTTCGTTGGCATTAATAACAGATGTAACAAAAGAAGGTAATCGTGGGAGAGAAATGGGATTTACTTCTGCACTAATGTCAACTGGTTCAATTCTAGGGACGGTAGTCGGAGGAACCCTTTTCGAGTACTATGGTTCTCTTGGAGTTATGACGTTTTGTTTGGGATTGAGCCTGATTGCCGTTGTAATTATTGTCCAATTTCTATATGAGACCAGTGGATTTTACCATTTCACCCATAAACTAATGTAAATACTATGTTATTTACACAGAACTCAAGAATTCTTTTCTCTTACTCTGAATGCAAAATATCCACAAGGGGATGTTTTCATTGGACTAGGAGAGAATTTTTATTCTGATTCATTTTTGGGTTAGCTGGATGTGAGAAAGATGTACCAATGGCAGCTATCGCTAGTGGAATTCCACCAGCATTAATTTTAGGTACAGGAAATTTCTTTAAAAGTAAATCAAAAATCCAACATCCTTTATATCATTATTTTTTACTTCAAGTGTTAACGGTGAGAACAGATCATGAATTCAGATGACAATATCCAAAATGATTCGGTAGTGGACGCATTCGGTGGTTCAGTAACAGATTATGACCGACTAATGAATGAATTTGGAATTAGACCTATTGATGAAGTACTCGGCTTATTGCCAAAGAGTAAACGACATTATTACATGAATAGAGATATTATGTTTGGTCACACCTCATTGGAACCCGTGATTGAGTCTATCAATAAGAAAAAACCGTTTGCAATCATGACAGGTATCAAACCAAGCTCAGCAGAATATCACATCGGTAACCTAATCACATGTAATGAAGTAATCTATTTTCAGAAGCTTGGTGGAAAAGTGTACTTTTGTATCGCAGATATTGAGAGCTATGCTGATGGACGGTTACCTCTCGACCAAGCAGAACAAAATGCTATTGAAAATGTAGCTGATCTGATCGCGCTCGGATTAAATCTTGACAAAGCGTATGTATATCGTCAATCTCATCAAATGGATGTAATGCGATTGGGTTATCTTTTATCGTCTCACGCAACGCACAATATGATGAAATCGATCTATGGGGAACACAGATTAGGAGTTTATAATGCTGCATTTATACAAGTTGCTGATATTCTACTACCTCAACTGCATAATGGCCCACTCCCTACTGTGACACCCATCGGGGCAGATCAAGCTCCTCATGCACGATTATCACATGATTTTGTTCGTAAGAAGTTCTTTCAAGATACATACAAGTTTATGCTACCTGGATTCACCTTTCATAAACTCATTCAAGGATTAGACGGCTCTGATAAAATGGCCAAAAGAAATTCTATGTCAGTACTCACTTTATTCGAATCTAATAAGTCTTTAAAGAAAAAAATCATGAATGCATTTACAGGCGGTCGAACTACTGTAGAAGAGCAGCGAGAATTAGGAGGGCAGCCTGAAATTTGTCGTATTTTTGATTTGTATCAATACTTCTTCCAATCAGATGAGAAAAAGCTCAAGGAAATTGAAGGATCTTGTCGAAAAGGGGAATTATTATGTGGAGAGGATAAGAAAAATCTGCTAGGCCTAATTCAAGAATTTATGCAAGCTCATGAAAAAAAGCGTCAGGATGCTCTTCCAAAAGCACGAGAGGTCGTTCTCGAACGTCTCGATGGATAACTCTTAACTGGTTATTTTTTAGATTTTCTGAATAAGTAGGGAACTACAATAATAGTATCAGGTAGTTACAGTAATTCATTATAGTCTGAGTATGAGGGGCAATAAGAGAATTCAGGAAGTTAATTCCAAAACTTATTTGTTTAGAATAGGAATTCCTTAAACAAAGAAGTGTTCGTTAAGACGGAAGATTTATTTGGTCATACTTAAATTTCCAGTCCTAGAACTCATTACTGAATCTTTTTACTTCAATAACCCAAGGTCTACACAATGAGTCATTATCTTAAGCAACTAAAGACCCAAAGTTCTCGCAAAATCATACTTTTAGGTCTTTCTCAGGCAGGAAAAACCTCCATACGTGATGTTGTTTTCGGAGGCACAGCACCAGAAGAAACTGCCGATTATGCTGCAACGTTGAACTATGAACGTCAAGTTGAGCAAGTTGCTGATGAGCCTATTACAGTTATGGATCTTGGAGGACAGGAAGTTTTTTTGAAACGTTTCCTCAGTAGTATGAGTTCATTCATTTTCAGTAATGTGGCAGTCTTAGTCTTTATCTGTGATATCTCAACATCTGATAAATTCCCTGCTTCACTAAAAGCATTCGTCGAAGGCACAAATCGGCTAGAAGAAATGTCAGATGTTCAACCAGCAGTCTATATTTTATTGCATAAAACCGATTTAATGCCCGATTTAACTCAAAGAGCAGAAAGAATGGAATTTCTAATGGAGATGTTCCAAACTTCGGTTGTTACAAAAAATATTACCTTTTTACAAACTTCAATTTATGATAATTCAATTCATGAGGCATTTAAACGAATTACTGCTGAAGCGAGCGAAATTATTCCTGAAGCAGCTGAGGTCGAAAAAGAAGAAGATTTAGAAGCTATTCAAAGAAGATTACGGATGCGTCCCATTCAGCAAATGTTACATACATTGAAATTTATGAATCGCTTGGATGAAGTCCTTTTACTATCTACAGTGGAACCCGAATTTATTATTAGTGCATCCGACACAGAAATCAAGGAAATTCAACAATTCATAACCATTCTTGATAAATCAAGAGATTTATGGCTAATTCCCAGTTCGAAATCAGAATTAATTAAAATCGGTAACATCATGTTATTCCGAGCTACTCTTCCTCCTCATTACTTAATTCTTCTTGTCTCCTCTGACGAAAAATCCATGTTGGAGACAAGAAAATTGTTAGAAATCGAAGAAACTATTCGTCTTCTGACAAGTCAACTAGAAAACATGCTGAAAACACCCATCTAGAGGTACCGCTTTGCAACAAAACCTAATCATACTAGCTGGCTTATCTCACTCTGGGAAAGATTTGTTATTTAGCCATATATTAAAATTAGGGCGCGCAGAGCCAGGACTGAAACTTCGTGAGAATCTTATTTACTACGAGTGGCTCAATAAATCCTTCAAAGGAAATGAGGATTCATATTTTGAAAAAGCACTACCAGCATTGAAAGAAAAATTATATTTGAAAATTAATACATTGATCTATGTTCATGATATCTCATATCAAGTTTTGGAAGACTTAGCAAAGGATTTTGAAGGGGTATATTTCGATATTAACCAAGTAAACAAAGATTTTCAAGTAATTTTGATAGTAAATAGAGGCCATCTTATCCCAAATGAATTAGAAAGAACAAAAATTCAAAAAAAGGTTGAAAATCATCTCCAACAGCTTATTCCTCAAGAAATTACCTCTTATATTGTCTCTTTGAAGGGTTCTGATCAGCAAAGGATGGCAAATCTTGTTTTTACTCAGATAGCAAATAAAGCAGTAGATTTTACTAAAAACCTTAAGAAAAAACGAGATTCAAGTATAAAAATTCCAAATGATAAACAGCTCAAGAAAATCAAAAAAATTATGAAAGTGAAAATGGACAACTGTGGGTTTTCAGGTGCTTATCTAATAGGTCACAATCAAGATATTCTGATTGCTGCCGGAAAAAGTGAGGGATGGGAAACAAAGGTGGGGCCACAAATAATTCGCATGTTAGCACAGTTTCACGTGTTTGATGTAGGCCCACAATATCAAGCAGACATTATTCGAATTGAAGATTTTGTTATGATTACAAAAAGGATCAATTCGGAGAATAAAATTATCTTAATCGGAAGGGAATCAGTTTTTAAGTATGATGAGGAACCTTATCCTCGAACGGAAGAAAGTTGTCTCGATATCACAACTGATATTCTAGAAATATTAAAATGATACGAAGATTTGAGTTAATAGGTGGAAACCGTGTTTTCTGGACTAATTGTTACAACAATGGGGGATAAGGGGCCCTACCCTCTATTAAATTTATCTTCCATTCCAGAGGACACAGCTGAAAACCTAAGTGTTATTGGTATGACCATCCTCTTCATGGGAGCAGGAACACTTGCTGAAAGGCAACATTATCGTCTACACGGATCACTTCCTGTTCCAAACAACCCGAATATCGAAGCACTCGCCTTATCCTTTACTGTTTCTCCAACAGAGACATCTGACATTCGTATTGATCAGCATGGACGAGAATCAACCATTTGGCTCCTCTTTAAATCAGAAAATCGCGAACGGGTTTTCCAGCTTCACCCTGCTATTGAGCGAGCACTACAGGAAGAGACTAAGAATATTAAAGACGAAAGTGATCTCTCTGATCCAGAAAAGATGGAAAAAATTCTATCACGTTTAAAACAGATCACTGAATCACCAGGTTATTACGTACCAGTGTCAGATGAGGGTGAACCATCTTACATTCACGAAAAGGGAGGTCTTGAGTTCTTCACTGTTAATACTGACGGCGATTTGAGAGAAATTAATCTTCAAACAGATCTTGCAACACTTCCCGTTCTCATTCTTGTGAATATACTTCTTAAACGGATTTTCCTGATTAAATTGAAAGATTCAGCTTCCCAACACTTGATGTTTCATGCTGGAACATCAGCTTCTAATATCAATACAAATCGCTTTAAAAATAGGTTTTCCATACGAAATGTATTAGACCCAATGGAACGAGCAATGATCTTGGAAAAGATCGGAGTAATTCAGGAAATTGGTTCCCAATAGGAGCTACTACCAGAAATGTCACATTTAAGAAAAAGAAAAAAAGTTTCTAAAGTTCTGATCTTGGGACTAGCGCAATCAGGGAAATCTACTATTATAAAAGTAGTCAATGAGGGGAAAATCCCATCAAAAGATGATGATTATAACGCTACAATCGACTACGAGCGTAAACAAAAGGTTGTAGCAGGAACAGAATTAACAATATTTGATTTAGGGGGACAGACAGCTTTTCTTGACAGATTCACTGGTGAATTGTCAGAATTTATTTTTACTGGAGTAAAATCATTTGTATTTGTAGTAGATTCGATTGAAATCAAAAATATTTCACGTGCAAAGTATTATCTCGATTTAGCTGTAAAGAAATTATCCCAGTTTAGTCCAGAGGCGACCTTATTCATTTTCCAGCATAAAGCTGATTTAATTCCGAAAAAAATGAAACAGGAAGTCAGGAAAACAATAGAAGAGTATTTAGGATCAGGAATCCCTAAAAAAATTAAATATTATGAAACAACAGTCTTCTCTGATTCCATCTTCAAAGCTATGGGTGAAGTCTACGCAGATGCGAGCGGTGCCAGAAAAACTTTACGTCCTCTCCTGGAGACGTTCATCCAACATAATATGGCTGATATGGCTCAAATATTCACAAAAGAAGGAGCTCCACTAACTAAAGTTGAAAAAGTGTCGAAATTTGAACATATCAATCTATATGAAGTCCGAGAGTTTTTCGATGCCGTTGTCAATCGTTTAGCGGACTCAGAAACCAACTCAGTTACATCAACACTTCTTGAATCAGACCAACGTGTTTTTGTTATTCGGTTTATGGAAAATGGTTTAGCCTTATTTTTCGGATTTTCAAAAAGTCGACTCAGAGAAAGAAATGAGCCTGTAGCTTCCCTCTATAACAGAGTTCTTGCATTTAGCTCTCAATTACAGAGCATCACAGAGAGTTAATCGTAAATTGTAATAAGCTTGCGGGTTTTTGTATCTAAAATCGACTTAAAACCAACATGTACCTAATATTAATGACCGTATTATGGACTGTAAAATTCTTCATAAGATGTTCGAGAGTAATGAAAAGGGATTCAACCCAAATTTACGAGTTCATACCCTGGATACTTTATTATCCCTCGGTCAAGTAAGACGGATAACAATTGAATTTCTTGACGAATATTGCGGCCATTCAACAAAACCTAGCCAAATATATTGGCGAGACATTCCCATCCTCAGGGTGAAATGTCTAGGTACTGAATGTGATATTCGTATTCAGAATAATAGGGAAAAAATTATCTTTTTTCTGATGAAAAATGTAATTCAACTTCCATCTGTCCGATTCATATCAATTCTCTTGGAATTACGTTTACCTAGTTGGGATACATTGTACGAATTTGCGTTTGTATTGAATTCAGAAGGGAAAATGTTTATTACTCCAACCAGTCATAATATCTCTGCAGTCGATTTGAAAAAACTTACTAAATACGTTACCGCTCAAGCAAGCAAGAAATTTGAAAAGATAATCGATGAAGATCTTCTTGACATCCTGCTTCCTGAAACCATACCTCTACGTGATTTCAAAATAAGAATCTAATCCTTTTTTGAGGGATTTAGCTTGCTTTTTACAGAATGGTATCAGATGGAGGTTCTCATTTTCCAGTATCAAAGCCTTTTTGAAAACCAACTAACCAAGTCATCATGAAAATCTGATGTCAGGATTCTGGAAGTACTCCCAAATCGATGAATTAATTGACCAATTTTTTACAGTCACATCCAAACAATATAGACCAATGCCAGAATCGGGTTCTCCGCTCCAATCTGAGATGATGCCTGTCTATGAAATTCTGAAACGAAGCGATGTGGGAGGAAATATCAAACAAGTTAATCAAACGCTTAAAAACATGGGTTACATGTCTCTCATCCGCTCTCATCCGATCCACGAATCGAGAGGAATGCTTTATATTTTTCCAATTCCAGAAAAAATGATTGCATCAAAACAAAATTTGAGTACACCACTCGTATTATTCGTTCTCACCATAATTTCTGTATTTATAGTTGGCGTGACCATGTGGGATGATCTTCCTATAGTCGAACTATCCTTTGATCCAATAATTGTGGGCCTGTATTATGTTATTAGTCTGATGGGAATTGTAGGGATCCATGAGATTGGGCATATGATTGCGTCACGATTTCATGGAATAAAAGTAAGCTGGCCCCATTTCATTCCTATGCCTATCGGTCTTGGAACAATGGGAGCGTTTATTTCCCAAAAAACACCAATCCGTTCACGGAATGATTTATTTGATATTGGATTAGCAGGGCCAATTTTTGGATTTATTATCGCAACTATATTCTCGATCATCGGTCTAATGAATTCACTTGTCATTCCAGCAGGTGATGTTACTCAAGATTTTTCAAACCCATTGGGATTATTTGATTTGAGATTAAATAGTCCAGATCGAATGAGAATATTATTATTTGAGATAATTGCCTTTATTTTCGTTCCACAACACGGTAGTAATGTAGAAATATATCTGCATCCGTTTGCTTATGCAGGGTTTATTGGATTTCTTCTTACAGGATTAAATTTGATACCTATCGGTCAGAGTGATGGGGGTCATGTCGCAAGAAGCATGTTTTCAGAAAAAAATCATAGATTAGTCACCTATATTAGTGCAGGTGTTCTAGTAGTCATTGGGTTCTGGTTCTTTGCAATTTTACTATTATTTATGTATTCGCAAACAGGACATTCAGGGCCGTTAGATGATTTAACTGAGTTATCTCTTTCTCGGAAAATTGTGGCAGGAGCTAT
>DXJL01000048.1 GCA_019057635.1 Candidatus Heimdallarchaeota archaeon | reverse complement strand
ATAACGGAATCAGAGTAGTTCTGTTCGATTTAGGAATTGGAATTCGTAAACAAAAGCAGATTTTCTGGATACTCTTTATACTTGGTATAATCTCTTACATATTAGCCATGTATCTTATTATGATAGTGCCAGAAATTGTGTTAGCTGGAGAGTGAAAAAACCATGATTAAAAGACATTCAGTAATAGTGGTAGGATCGGGTCTTGCAGGAATGCGCGCTGCAGTTGCTGCACGAGAATCGGGCGCAGATGTAGGTGTAATATCAATTTGTATGCCAGTTAGAAGTCATTCGGTTGCAGCTCAAGGAGGTATCAATGCACCACTTGGGAATAATCCTGAATCAAAAGATGATTCTGTTGATAGACATGCCTTTGATACAGTTAAAGGTTCTGATTATCTTGCAGACCAACCTGCTGTTATCAAGCTGATAAGTTTAGCTAAAGAAACTATCTATGAACTGGAACATTGGGGCTGTCCTTTTTCAAGATCTGAGGATGGCCGCATAGGTCAGAGACCTTTTGGAGGGGCAGGATATCCTCGTACTTGTTTCGCAGCTGATCGTACAGGGCACTCGGTATTACATGTTGCGTGGGAACGATCCGTTAGACTAGGTGTTCCTGTTTATGAAGATAGATTGGTTGTTAAACTCACAGTGAAGAATAAGAAAGTGCAAGGTATCATTGTTCTTAATTTCATTACGGGAGAACTTGAAATGTGGGAATGTGATGCTGTAATTTTCGCAATTGGTGGCGCTGGTCAGATATATGGTGCAACATCGAATGCTCTCAACTGTACTGGATTCGGAATCGCGGTATCTGCATGGGCTGGTATTTCAATGAAAGATATGGAATTTATACAATTCCATCCAACCTGTCTTTATGGAAATAATGTTTTAATATCAGAAGCTGCTCGTGGCGAAGGTGGATATCTACGAAATAACAAAGGCGAACGATTTATGGAGAAATATGCTCCTGAACAAATGGAGCTTGCTCCGCGGGATATTGTAGCACGTTCTATCTACCAAGAAGTTCTTGAAGGACGAGGTTATGGACCGAAAGAAAACGGTTATGTGCATCTAGATTTGACGCACTTACCAGAATCACAAATTCTAGAAAGACTTCCTCAGATCCGTGAGTTAGCTCTTCGTTTTTCTGGTCAAGATATGGTTAAAGATCCTATTCCTGTACAACCCGGATATCATTATACAATGGGAGGTATCCATGTGAATGAAAATTGTGCTAGCGAAGAAGTAGAAGGATTTTATGCCTGTGGTGAAGGTACTTGTGTCTCTGTTCATGGTGCCAATCGGCTTGGTGGGAATTCTCTTCTAGAATGTGCTGTTTTCGGAAAAGTTGCAGGTGTAGAGGCTGCGAAATATGCTAAAGAAGCCACACCTTCTCCTGATGCTAAATTTACATTATTTGAGGCATTACACGAGCAAGAACAAGAAATTGATTTTTGGTATAGCGGTGAAGGTAAGAGTGATCCTTTCAAAATAATGGAAGAAATGCGAAATACAATGAAGTTTAATGTTTTTGTGTATCGAGAAGAAGAATCACTCAAAATAGCACTTGACAAGATTCGTGAGCTAAAACAGCAGTTCAATGATGGAGTGTACCTAAAATCGAAAGTAAGGCAATACAATCGTGAGTTGGAATGGGTTTTTGCTTTAAAAGGTATGCTTGATGAATCTGAAGCTATCTGCATGGGAGCATTGGCTCGCAAAGAATGTCGAGGAGGTCATTGGCGCCTTGATCATCTTAAAAGAGATGATGCAAATTTCCTGAAGCACTCGTTAGTAAGCTTTGCAGATGGAGAACCCAAATTAAGTTATCAGGATGTCATTATTACAAAATGGCAGCCACAGGAGCGTAAATACTGAGGTGATATTATGAGTTCGACAAAAGAAACGAAAATATTAACTTTCAAAATTAAGCGCTTTAATCCTGTTGTAGATGATAAACCCTACTGGGATACCTATGAACTCGAGTGTGATGACGGTACAACGGTTCTAATAGCGATTCAGGAATTAATTGCCAAGCAGGATGGGTCTATCGCAATGCGATATAATTGTCGTGCTGGTGTCTGTGGTTCCTGTGCAGTTCTAGTGAATAATAAGTATGCATTAGCTTGCGAAACATTGGTTTTACAATTGAACAAGAACGTCATCAAACTTGAACCTCTTCCCTCCTATCCTGTGATTAAGGATCTAGTGGTAGATATGTCTCAATTTTATGAAAAATTGCTAGCAATTGAGCCCTATCTGAAGCGTGATCATTCAAAGGATCCTGAAACTGAAATCTTGCAAAGTCCTGAAGATTTCCATATTATCGAAGAAGCAACTAAGTGTATTCTGTGCGGTGCGTGTCATTCATCATGTGTTTCGGTATGGACGGATACTAATTATTTAGGTCCTGGAGCTCTTCTCAAAGCATTCCGTTTCACAAATGATACAAGAGATGAGGACCGAAGAGAACGGTTGAAACGAGTTACAAGTGAAGATGGCGTTTATCGTTGTCATACTGCTTTTAATTGCGTTGAAGCCTGTCCAAAGGAACTCAATCCTACAGAAGCGATTCAGACCTTGAAGCGTCAATCTGCAAAACAAACTTTGAAATTTTGGTCGAGAAGTTGACCAAAATCAACTTTTTTCTTCAGTACTAGTAATTCTAGTACTCTTTTGTTTTATCCTAATTTTTCTAAAGTCTGAAAAAATTGGGTTAATAATAAAAAGACATAATCTCGATTAACGGACATTCCTGAGTTGACACTATGAGTTCATTTTCTACAAAAAGATTTCTCATTCCATTTTTCATTGGTAGTTTAGGTTTTTTAACTATTCTTCTCTCGGAATTTATCGTGTTTGATCAAGGAGAGAAGATTGTAGAACTCACCTGGCTTGCAAGTTTATTTGTTGTGATTTCCACCTTGATCGTCCGATTTTACTCTCTTGATGGAAGCCGTGTGAATCAAATTATTAAAGAAACGAATCCATTGAAAAGCTCTGAGTTGAGACCCCAGCGCTACTTGAATTGGATGGTAATCGCAATGATTGTTGGTCTTATTGCAACGGTGACGATCGCCTCTGATTTTATTTATGGAATGCTTGCCTATTTAGTGATGCAATTCTGCCTGATAATCTCTTACTCTGGAATTATATCTATTAAAGCATCGGAGTTTCGAACAGTTCCAAGATTGTTTCATAAGATAGTATTTTTTATTGTCGCGTGGGTGATTCTTATCCCCACGATTTATATCATATTAATTTTTAGTGGAACGGATTCTCTTATTGTAATCCCATATGTATTTACTATCGGAACAATGACTTGTATTTCTTGGTTTGTTTTAGTTTATGATCGACGATCGCGTCTCTTTCGTTGGCTGATGATCTTTGCTACAGGTCTGTTTGTATTTTCTGATACCTTAATCGGAAATAGCAGATATGGAACTATCGAGATCAATCTTAATTATCTGATTGATATCACCTATGTTCTCAATATATTCTTATTATCGCATGCTATTTTGTTTTTACGGAGTGAGTTAGGTATGACTCCTTATAAGACTGCTTAAGATAGAAGTACAAAGGATATATAGGAATTAGGGGTTAAACATGGAAAAAATTTATAATGTCGCATATATTCTTGAATATTTGTATGATATCTTTTTTTTGTTAAAGATATGGTATAAGGTAATATTGCTCAGAGTAAGAATCTATTATCTTTTCACCCTGAATTTCTGATTTCCAATAGAAAGTAAAGGTAGTCCTTTACTTTACAATGCGTATTTCGATTCTTTGATGGAAAAATCAGAAGCAGACGGTAATCGTATAATTAAATGAATTTATACGAAGAATTTACCATTTGAACATTATTTATAATTCGAAAAAGTACTTTAAATTGTAAAAAGAGTCATTTAACATGAGATCTAAGGAAATTGATGCAAATTGTATCGCTATCCTAGGAGCTGGAAATGGTGGTCATGCTTTTGCTGCTTATGCAAAATCAAAAGGATATAAGGTTAAGATATGGAATAGATCCATTTCAGTTATTGATGCCATAAAGAAAAATGGAATCACCTCATCAGGTGTACTTGAAGGTCATTTCAATACCGATCTAGCTACACCCTCGATCCAGAAAGCTATCGAAGAAAGTAAGTTAATAATGCTTGTGACAACGGCCGATGCACATAAAGAAATAGCTGTACAGATCGCTCCTTATTTAACAAACGATCAAGTTGTAGTTTTAAATCCAGGGAGAACAGGGGGTGCATTTGAAGTGAGTAACACCATTAAACAGCATAATGGCCCATTTAAACCACAAGTGATTGAAGCTCAATCCTTACTATTCGTTTCACGATGTACCAAACCTAGCCATGTAACAATTGCAGGAATTAAAAGAAGAGTACCAGTTTCTGCTTTCCCATCATTTTATAACGAAGAAGCTATTCCTGTATTGAAAGAAGTAAGTAGCAATTTTTGTGAAACCGAATCTGTATTAAATACCTCATTTGATAATATAGGAGCTATATTTCATCCAGCACCCTTGTTATTGAATGTAGCCAGATGTGAAGATCCCTATGTCAAATATAGACATTATATTGATGGAGTGTCACCATCTGTTGCTTGTTTCTTAGAGAAAATGGACAATGAAAGAGTTGCAGTTGCAGGAGCTTATGGTGTTCACGCCATTTCACTGAAAAAGTGGTTAAATTTAGTTTATGGGAGTGCAGGAGAAAATTTGTTTGAAATTGTTCAGAATACAAAGGAGTATCAAAATGTTATCGCACCATCTAGCCTCGATGTCCGCTATATTTTTGAAGATATTCCCACTGGGTTAGTACCTATTTCGAGTTTTGGGGAAGCTGCAGGTGTACCAACACCCCATATTGACATGATAATTAACTTGGCTACATCTATGTGTAATAAGGACTATAAGAGCCATGGTAGAACAATAGAGTCAATGGAACTAGATAAAATTCCCAGTTACCTGTTAAAAGAGTATGTGACTCTTGGAGATGAATTTTATATCGAAATAATGAATCAGGAGAGTGTATTAGAAGAATGAAGCATAATAAGCATATATTATGTGCTACACTCGGGTCTTGTGTCCATGTTGCTGGAATATTTAATTTTATGCAAATTTCTCAAGAACAGGGTTATAAAACAACATTCTTACGCCCTCCAAACACAATTGAAAATATCATAAAGGAAATAAAAAGAACAGATCCAGATATTGTCGCATTGAGCTATCGTTTGACACCAAAGGTAGCAGTTGAGATTGTGAGTAAGCTTATAGAGAAAATCACTCCCAAGATGAGAGAAAAGGAGTGGATTTTTGGTGGAACAAGTCCAGTATGTAAAAGTATTGAGCCCATGGGGCTATTTAACCATTTCTTTACGGGCCAATCGTCAGAAATAGATGTTATAGAATATTTAAGAAATTCTCGATTTCCATCTAAAGAAGAAAAAGTTTATGCAACTAATTTACTTGACCGTTTGAAAGCTTATTCCCCTTATCCATTGATCAGAGCCCATTTTGGAGTACCCTCTGTTGAAGAAACCTTCAAAGGTATCAAAACTATAGCACTTGCAAAAGTTATTGATATTCTTTCAATAGGTCCAGATCAAAACTTCCAAGAACACTTTTTTTGTCCAGAGGAAATGAAAGTAGTAGAACAGGGAGCAGGAGGAGTTGCAATACGTTCAAAAGAAGATTTAATCAATTTTCACAAGGCATCAAGACATGGAAATTTTCCATTATTACGTTGTTATTCAGGCACAAGAAATCTAATACAAATGGCCGAGTTACTTAAAAATACCATAAATAACGTTTGGGGTGCCACACCCCTTTTTTGGTATTCAGAACTGGATAGCCGAAGTAGTAGAACACTACAAAGTGCAATCAAAGAAAATCAAGAAAATATGATTTGGCACGCTAGACAAAACCTACCATTTGAATCAAATGAATCCCATCATTGGAGTTTAAGGTCTGCACCAGACGTAATTGCTGTTACGGCTGCTTTCTTGGGCGCATATAATGCGAAAAAAGCTGGAATACAACATTACATTTCCCAGATGATGTTCGATACCCCTCTTGGGATTTCTCCTCGTTTTGATTTAGCGAAAATGATGGCTAAGACTGAATTAATTGAGGGATTACATGGTAAGAATTTCAAAACGTATCGTCAAGTTCGCTCGGGGCTTCTAAGTTTTCCTGAAGATTTAGATCTTTCGAAAGGTCAGTTAGCGTCTTCTATTCAAATCGCGATGTTTATGAGACCGCATATTGTACATGTGGTTAGCTATTGTGAAGCTGATCATGCTGCTACCCCAGAAGATATTATAGAGAGCGCAAAAATTACACGGAAAATAGTTTTAAATTCAATTAGAGGATTACCCTCTGTTCATTTAGATACAAAACTTGTAGAGTACAAATCTAGTCTTATTTCAGAGGCTTATATTATTCTACAAGCTGTTCGGAATATATCTGAACAATCAATTAAGGATCCCCTATGTCACCCTCAAACATTAGCAAATGCAGTCAAAATAGGCATATTTGATGCACCGCACTTAAAGGGGTTAGACGCTGCATGTGGAGAAATTCATTCTTCTATAATTGATGGTAAGTGTATAACCATTGATCCTCATACAGAATTAATTTTATCTGAATTCGACAGATTAAATGGAATCTTGGAGAAAAATGGCTTCCCTCTGCTAAAGAATGAATTGAAACACCAAAATACAACTCAAATCCAGAGGAAATTATTCACTTCTCCCTTTAATTAATTCTTTATTGTCTGTCTTTCAAATTGGAGCATTAAATATATCGAAGCGTGAATAATGACCTGAGTAATCAAAATTCTGTCTTTCTTCAATTGCTTTCATAAAATCGACATCAGCATAAACAATTCCTTCTGTACCAACTAGTGGGTCACTTACAAAGTTCCCTTTTGGATCCGCTATAACCGTTCCCCCATTTTGCCAAATTTTTCCCTTTTTCTCCTCTAAATTAAGATATTTCTTAACTGGGAACTCTTTATCAGATAAATTTAGAAGATCCTCTGTTCTCAACAGGCCAGATGCTGATATTACCCAATAACGTCCTTCTAAAGCAAGGAACCGTGTAATTTCTCTTGTCAGGCCATCACTCCCTGGCCAAACAGCTACGTGTAATAACTCATTTTGTTTATGAAGCGAAGCACGTGCATAAGGAATCCAATTCTCCCAGCAGTTTAAGCCACCGATTTTATATCCATGAAAAGGTACTGTTTTAAGTCCTAGTCCGTCTCCATCCGCCCAAATAAGTCTTTCTTCATAAGTAGGTTTAATCTTCCGATGTCGATTGATTAACTCACCATTTTCATCGATCGTAATCAATGTACAGTATGTCGAACCACTAGATTTTTCAGCAATTCCTCCCATCATCATGATTTGTAATTCCTTAGCTAACTTTCGCATTTCTAAAATGACTTCTGAACCACCTGTTAAATCGAGTGCTTCACGCCAATATGTACTGTACGTTTTTTTCTGATCGGAGTTGTCCCATTTTGCTCCTCCAGTCTGGGATGGCCAAAATGGATAACCAGGGATTAGTGTTTCCCCCCATGTCACCAATTTGGCATCATTATCCCGAGCTTCCCTAATATAATCGGATAGTTTCTCCCATGTCTTTTGACTATTTAATACGATAGGAGCAATTTGAATTCCTGCAACACGAACCATTGGATATTCCTCATACCTCATCTGTGAACAGAGATTAACAAAATTGACATTTTACTTAATATAACTTATAGACTTAAAATATTTAAATGCTACATGACTAAAAAGAATTTATCGTAATCAATGATTAACTAGGATGGGTCTAGTATTGAAGAAATGCCCGAAATGTGAAAATGAGTTTCCAGATGACTATTTGTTCTGCCCGAAATGTGGTGGTAAGTTTTCAAGTCACGATTTAGCTGGTTTTGAGGAGATTGATGATTCAAATCTGATGGTTGCTGGGTACGACTTACACAAGTCCTACTTAATGGGTAAAAATGCTGTTAATGCTCTGCGAGGAGTTGACTTGAAAGTTAAGATTGGAGATTTTATCTCTATTATGGGACCATCAGGGTCAGGAAAGAGTACTCTGATGCACTTACTTGGTGGATTAGATAAACCATCAAGAGGTCACATTGTTATACGCCAACCAACTGGTTTACCCGAAAAAAAAGGATCACTTCAAGATATTTCCAACCTGTCAAAAGAAGCACTTTCAGAAATTCGCTTACATATTTCTGGATTCGTTTTCCAGCAGTTTTACCTATTACCGACATTATCTGCAGCAGAGAATATTAGCATCCCCCTCATTTTTTCTGGGAATAAATCAAGTCTTGTGAAGCAAAGAACCGATCAATTACTTGAATTGGTGGGTTTATCTATGAGAGGCCATCATCTTCCTTCAGAGTTATCAGGGGGTGAGCAACAAAGAGTTGCCATTGCTAGAGCGCTAGCAAATGATCCTCCCCTAATTTTGGCTGATGAGCCAACAGGTGATCTTGACTCACGTACTGGACACATGATAATGGAGATGTTAAAGAACCTCAACGAAATGGGTAAGACCATTGTTATGGTTACTCATGACCAAAGTGTGGCTGGCTTTGCACGAACTAAATATGAAATGATGGATGGGAAATTTATCAATAAAAACCAATGAGAAATGAGGTAGCCCAGTATGAATCTCAGAATTCAAACAAAACAACAAAGCGGCTGGTTGCTAAAATTCATTTTTCGAGATTTTAAGAAGCATAAATTGAGAAATCTAATTGCTATACTATCAATTGGGTTAAGTATTGGAATTCTTGTAGCAATGAACGCTACAGTTGACACCTTGGGAAATACCTACGTAGATCTAGTAATTCATACAACCCCTGATTATGATTTTGAGATCAGACCAACTAAAGAAGCAACAATTCAAAACTATTCACGACTCATATCCTCTATAAAAGAGATTAATGAGATTGAAGAGGTTACACCAAGATTTATCTCCCCTTCTAACATGATACTCTCCTATGAGCTGGAAAATGATACTAGATATGACTTTATACAACTTCCTGCTACTCTAATTGGTTTGAACATAAGCAAAGAAAATGAACTCGGAATTGGTTCCTTTGACCCAAGAATTGACAACGCCATTGGAGTAAACAAATGCCTTCTTGTGGGAAACTTTGGTGAAAACGTCAGAACAGCATTAAATGATAACCTTTCGGTTAATTACTTCTATCTCAGGTTAAATAATCCCATTACAGGGGTAATTAGTGAGATAAAACTAGAGATTGAATCGGTTGTACAAAATCAACAACGTTTACCCGATGCCTTCAACCAAATCGTAGTTGATCTATCACTTATTGAATCCTGGCTTAACATAGAGGAGATTTGTACAACACTTATTGGGAAATTTAAAGACCCTGTGTATTCAGTAATGGATCCTGAGGGATCTGTTGCTAAAGCTAAAGATTTAGCAATAACTATCCAGTCAAAAATTGGTATTGAAGAATATTCGGTTTCACTCCCTAAAGCTCTAGCAATTGAAAGTGCAGATTTCACAGGATTTAGGCTATTGCTAAATTTTATTGGAATTTTAATTCTCCTCTTAGCCACAATTCTTATTTATTCCCTAAATACAGTTTCTATCCAAGAAAAAAACCAAGAATATGCAATGTTAAGAACAATTGGTATCAAAGACCGTAAATTACTCCTGATGTTATTTGTAACCCAATTGGTTAATGTCTTCTTTGGAATAATAGTTGGAATAGCATTAGGCTATGTTCTTAGCTTAGTGATAACTAACCTTCTGTTATCCAATATACCCAACCTCTCAATGACCATTTCCACCAGCACCCTAACCTTTTCGGTGTTTGTGGGAAGTGTAGCTGGAATATTATCTGCTATTAAGCCTAGTGTGAACTTGATCAACAGAAATATTACCACGAGTCTGGAAGTAGGTCGTGTGCTCAATCAGGAATATTCCATTCAAAGGGAAAGAAGTGTCTCAAAAAGCATGGGATTATTAGGGTTTGCTATAGCCAGTATGGGGTCAGTATTCTTTATTATTCTCCCACTTTTGGAATTTCTAGATAATCCACTCTATACACAAATTCTATTCTTAAGCTTATTATTATCATTCCTCATTGGATCTGTACTCCTAACCGTTGGAGTTTTGTCCCCTATTTGTGAGATGGTACTTGTAAGGATAATGATTGCTTTTAAATACACCCGTAAGATAGGTATCATGACTAAAACTTTCTTATTGAAAAATCAACGTAGAAATTCACTAACTGCCACTATTTTCGCCCTTAGTATGGCTTTCATTCTGTATCTTTCAATGTCCAATAGTTTCCAGGGTCATATGATGGTTGAAAATTTAAGACATTATTATGGGTCAGACTTAGTTGTTCAGTCATCTGGAGTACAAGATGCTTATGTTGACCCATCTGTCGTGACATTTCTTGAAAGTCACAATAATGTATCTTCGGTATCTTATGTGACTACTGGAAGTATTTTTTCATTAATAGGTTGCCAAGCAACTCTTGGTGATCTAGCATTATTCGATGCACTTACCCCGAGTGGTATTTATGGTATTTCTGATTCCAATTTCGACCAAAGTCTTTACAGAAAACCTATCATCCAACAACCTGCAAACCAAAATGCATGGGATCTTCTAACAAATAATAATACAGTAATCATTTCAAGAAGTATCGCAAATCAGCTGAAAATGGATGTTGGTGACTTTATAAGACTCAAAATTTCCAGTTATATAAGCAAAAATCATCAATTGTATGGTAAGGATTTAAATCTATCTATTGTTGGGATAGTAGACCGTGTTAATGGTTTTCCTGATGTTCATATCGCTAAGAGGTACTCTGGTTCTTCAGCTATCTTTCTCGGAAATTTTACCTGGAATCAGGTAATGCTTGGGAAAAGCATCAACAACTCAGATCAAATAACTGCTGAAAAGAGTATAGACCGAGTATTTGTAAAAGCAAAATTTTGGTGGACAAGGACAACTTTTCTGGAGACCATACAAAGTGATCTCTTTTTAGAATTTGGGACATCAATTGTCACCGTGAGAATTGACCTTTTATTAGAAAATCTCGATACGCAACTAGAACAGCAACGAGATCAGCTTGCCATTATTCTATCATTATCGCTGATAATTGCTTTCTTTTCCATTTTTTCTAGCACTCAAACAAGTATTTTAGAATCAATGAGAGAAATTGGTGTAATTAAAGCTGTTGGATTGAAGCAAAGAACAATTACTGTAATTTTTATTTCACAGGCTGTAATTTTAACTGTCGTTTCGACGATTCTAGGTGGTCTAGTAGGTTACATTCTTGCCTTACTTTCGCACCTGCAGTCAGCGATTCAGACAGAATTCCCCATAGCACTTATCCCTGTGGATGCAATTATATATCAAGTGTATGCAATATCCATTGTTTTAGCGATAATTGGTACTTATATTCCAGTTCGATCACTCAAAAACAAAGAACCATCGGAAATCTTACGAACATTATAAACTGAATTCAGTCAAGATTTCAACGACGGCAAAGAATCTTTCAGCCCACATCCTATAGTAGGAATTATAGACATATAGAAATTTGGATAAAAGCTTTATTCAACATTTATTACCTTTAGGAAGTGCTTGATATTGCTTAAGGTTTCTTTATAGTTATTAGCTCCTTTGGAGGTCACATTGACTAATACCCGTGGTCCTTTTCTTGTTATTACATCTCGTTGAGTAATATATTCTGCTTTTTCCAATCGTCCCAGATGGGTTGGAATAGATCCCCAAGTAAGACTACATTTTTTTCTTAACTGGCCTTGAGTCATCGGACCGATCGCAATTAATAGACTCATAATCATCAATCGTTTGGGATGAAAGATTAATGGATCAGCCTTTTTTACCCCATTAATCACCTCACTCACGTTTTTACAACCTTCTTCTCTGCTAAGAATATAGAATATGATGTACTTAAAGAAGCTAGAATTAATGCTAATGCAGGAGAAAGATAGGTGTTTTCTGGCAAATCAGGTATTACAGCAAGAAAGATAAAGAGAAATGGGGTTGCAATTAGGAGAAAAATTGAAAATAGGAGAACTGGTTGAGAAAATAATTCTTGTTTGTTATAATGAAACCGTTCCGTTGTCACTCCTATGATCAGGTTTGCTAAACCTAAGAGAGGAAACCAAAGAATTTGAGGGGAAATGACTGTTCCCATGAATGTATTCACAAGATAACCCAGAAGAAAGACTAAAATATAGGATATTCCCCAAATCGGAGCCTCGTATTTCATGGGTTCAACTCGCTTGAGGATATGGTGAAAAACTTTCAGATGGATACCCACAGCTAGCAATGTTAAGGCAAACCATCCCAGAATGAGCGGCCAAATGGTAGTAATCACCATTTGCAACAAGATAATACTCCCTGTAAGTAATACCATTAAGACCAAATTCCCCAATGAAAAAGCAAGTGTATAGCGATAAATAGAGAGATTTAGCGCTACTTCCATAAGCTCAGTTGATTTCCAAACAATTTCCTCATCCAAATCTATTAAATTTTCTTTCATTGCTTTCGTGTTCCTTTTTGATTTATTTCTTGATTGTTTTCTTTAACTATTCGTAGGCTAGTGTTTTACGTTGAAATAGTAATATTCCACCACATAGGGAGACGAGTGTTGCTAAGACAATTATGAGGATTGCTCCCCATAGGGGAATAACTGTAAACTCGGCTGAAAAAAGGTTTAAACTATGATAACGAAATGAATCTGTCAGTATATTGTCACCAAGCATAACCACTTGCTGAAATATTTGATTCACCCAGAAAGGAGGAAAGAAATATACGATAGGGCTATCGAAAGGAATGAAGATACCACTTAAGAACAACACTGGCATTACATAACACATAGAAATCCCAGTGGCAGCATCAGCTGTTTTTGCATAGGCTGAAATCACAATTCCTATCCCTAATGTCGATATTCCAAAGATAAAGATGATTAATAGCCCGATGATTAATAAGAGTACTTTCTGTTCGTGAAACCTTACACCAAGGAGGCCATAGCCAAGAAATACCATTGATAATAGCTGAATAGCTAGGAACACTGATTCACTCAATAATGTTCCTATGAAGATTTTTGTCCTCCCAATAGGAGTCGTATCGAGTCTCATCAATGTACCCCGATGTTTTTCACTTGTCAAGGACACCGCTGCATTTATCGTACCAAAAGATGCAGCATAGATCAAGACTGATGAAAACGCGAGATCAAATACGTTATATCCACCTGGAACTTCGATTGATTTAAACACAAACAGGAATATAAACGTAAATAGTATAGGAAACCCAAATGCATATAAATACGTTTGGTAACTTCTAAATTTAATTTTAAGGTTTTTTACCGCAATAGCGATAATTTGTTGTAATTCTATTTTCATTGATTTAACCTCCGACGTGCTAGGATTAAGAATACATCCTCCAGTGTCGATTGGCGAAGATTAAGTTCTTTAATTTCACCCAAATCTGAATAGATTTCTTGATGTAATATTTTAACCAAATTTTTTATTCCCCCAGCAAAAAAAATACTAATTTTCAGGTCATTGTTGTTAACAATGTTTTTGACAAAATCCAGTGACTCAATCTGTTTATTTAACTCTTGAATAATCATTTTTTGATCGGATACGATTTCCAATGTGTTTTCATCGCAAAATCTTTCCTTGAGTGACTCTGATGTGCCTTCGGCTATTATTTTTCCTTCATCTAGTATTAAAACCCGATCACTTAGAGTTTCTGCTTCATTCATATCATGTGTTGTCAAAATAATGGTCTGATGATTGTTTTTGAGCTCACGAAGCAGTTCCCAAACAGTATGTTGGGATTGGGGATCAAGTCCTGCTGTAACTTCATCTAGAAATAGTACCTCTGTGTCCATGATGAGATTAATTGCTAGATTTAATCGCCTTTTCATCCCTCCAGAAAAGTTTTTCACTTTATCTGTTCTTTCAATGAGTCCTAGTCTATCTAAGATTACTTTTGCTTCTCTTTCTAAGTTTTTTTTTTGTTTTCCTTGCATTATACCGAAAAATACAAGATTTTCCAAAGCTGTGAGTTCGTCATAAAATACTAGTTCTTGTGGAGCAAAGCTAATGCATTCTCTGACCTCAGCTTGCTCTTTGACAATATCATATCCATTAACAAAAGCGGTACCTTCATCAGGCTTTAGTAAGGTAGTTAACATTTTAAGAATTGTTGATTTACCAGCACCATTGGGTCCTAATAGACACACTATTTCGCCTTTGTTTACGTGAAGATTGATGTGATCAACAACAACCGTCTTATCATATAATTTTGTTAAATTTTCAGTTTTAAGCGCGATTGACAATTTTTTCACCAGTTATATTTTTTTCAAATTTTTCGTCAAGAACGCAGTAAATTTCGAATTAAATATACCCGGAGGAGACTTTGAAAATCAAAGTGCGGATATTTGGAAACAATGATTTTAAGTTGGACAAATTCAATTATTACCACTATCTCTCATAATCTTAAAAGTCATCAAATGTATATTGAGGAACTCTTCTTGACTAAAAAGCAATTACAACCCCATATTAAGGTAAATGAAGTTGATAAAATTTGTTTTATAGCTGGAAATCCTGACAGGATTCCCCTTATAGCTTCTCACTTAAAAAATTCCAAAAAAGTCGCAGAACATCGTGGTCTTGTAGCTTACAAGGGATTTACACCATCAAAAAATATCCCCATAACGGTATTAACGACAGGAATGGGATGTCCTAGTACAGCTATCGTTTTAGAGGAAGCTTATCGTGCAGGTGGAAGAACCTTTATCAGAATTGGATCTACAGGTTCACTGTTACCAGGAAAACAACATGGGATTGGGTCACTCTATATTCCTTATGCCGCAATTCGTGATGATGGAACTTCACCCAAATTTGCCTCAATGAAAGTTCCTGCAGTTGCATCTCCTATAATTTATCAAGCTTTATGTCACGCTGCTGACAACCTGGGTATTAAATATGAAACAGGATTAGTGTGGTCCTCTGATATTTATTATCCCGATGATCAAAACCAATTCAAGAAGTGGAGTAAATTCGGGGGAACCTGTGTCGAAATGGAATCATCATTGCTATATATATTTGGTCTCAAAAAACAGGTTCAAACAGGTACCATTCTTACTTCGGATGGTAATCTGAATGATGCTGATAGTATATATACAGGGTCGGTTGAGGAGAATCTACAGAGGTTCGAAACTGGCGTCGTCAATACTATTAAATGCGCGATTTCTGCAGTTGAGATACTCGATTAGTAGCATTTAGATCATAGACCATGCATGGCTCTTGACAGGTGTAACCCGTGATGAACTCAAAAGAGAGGGTCCTATTAGCTCTAAAACATCAGGAACCAGATTATGTGCCCCTTTTTGAGGCTTGGATTGAGAGTGAAATCATGGAACAGTTCAATGGAGATCCTTACT
>DXJL01000005.1 GCA_019057635.1 Candidatus Heimdallarchaeota archaeon | reverse complement strand
TATCTTTGAAAGAGTGAAATCTAGACGAAAAGCTTAGAAAAAATTGAAAAATGTAAAAATGATGATATTTGATTTCAGAACAATTATAAGAAAAAAGTATTATGAGGTAAAATCAACCTAATATTTACCAATACCAAAATAATATATCAAGATATACTTGAATCAGAACTAAATAACAAGACAAATTAGTGATAAGAATGAAAGGATTAAATTTCTTTGCTCAGATTGGCCCAGAACTTTATATATTTGCTTTTGTTGTACTAATAGTAGCTAGTGCTTTGGTTTATTACTTCCGTGAAAGAATTATAGACGCGTTAGGAATCACCGCAGCCAAAAAAACAATTTTGGAACAAGAAATCGAACAACGACTGGTACAAATTAGACAGTTAGCACGACAACAAATGTTTAAGGACGCAGCTATACTAATGTGGCAGACTATGACTCTTGCTTCCGAGGGTTTCCTCGGAGTAGGTCGTGCACCTAATGAATCCGCAAGACAATTAGGTGTTAAACTGATGAACAGAGGTGATCTAGACCCTGGCGCAATAAACGCAATTATTATCGCTTTTGAAAAAGCAAGATACGGTCAAACTCCCTTAACCAATCAAGAATTTAAGGATGGCTTATCAGGCCTGCATCAGTTCCTCCAAATGGCTACATCACTTGGAGAAATTTCCATCGCAGAATAAAAACGACGATGAACGATTAATACTTGTTTATGAAGTGAAAAATCATGGCTGAGATCAATAAAACAACCAGTGCTCTTATTATTCTAGCCATATTCATTTCTTATCCGTTCGTATCTGCTTCCATGTTCGGATTTCTTTTTACGAATAACTCAACCAATTTTTCGATTTATAATACTGGTTGGAACGGTGCTAGTACGTTTAAAGATCGGTTTGTTGAGAAAGGAGCACAAATTTCCACAATTGTAGGAAGTAGTAATGTCCTCAACCGTTTGAACCAATCCGAAATAGGGGGCAATCAAGGGTCATTAATCATTCTCGGACCAGCTGTTCATTACGACTTTTCAGAATCGCTAGCAATTTTGATGTACGCCATAAATGGTGGAAGAGTGATAATTGCTGATGATTTTGGTACAGGCAACGACATTCTAAGTGTTTTATCTATATTTTTAGGATTTATCTCAGAGATCGATTTGGGATCGATGGGATTTGGTGATTCAGGAGGTACTAACCCGCTTGGAATGGATACAGGCACAGCTGGAGAAAATACTTCATTTCCATTCCCAATTGCAGGGATTGCCTTTAATGGGAGTTTGTTAGCTGATCAAGGTAGTTATGATGATACCCCACTTACACCTATCTTCCATTCTCCGAGTACATCTCAAGAAGGGACAACCTATAAAATGCCTGCTCCTTGGGTAACTGATTTCACAACGGGATTGAGTGGGAATGGTGTAATTGGGAACTTTGCCTCAATTATTACTATGAAAGTTCGCTACCCTGACCCCAACAATACTGAAACAAACCCTAATGCAACCGAATACATCACCAAATGGGTTCCGATGGGAGAATTTCCTGCCTCGGCCGCATCTGCTTATGAAAATTTAGAATTACCTCCAGGAGTTGAGCTCCCTGATATGTCATTTAGTCTTCAAATCGCAGTATTGTATAGTAGCACACAAGCATGGATGGAATCTGATATAGCATCAGCAAAAGCCGATGTTAACAGTATTGAGCCAAATCTGGACGAATGGGCAAATCCAAATATTGGTTTCCCCGTATTCGTGTACTTTCCCTTTCCGCTAGGGGGGCAGATAATTTTGTGTTCAGACCCCTCAATATTCATAAATCAATACCTAGATACGGAAAACGTCGTAAAGTATCCAAATGCTAGCCGATATGATAACCGCGCATTCGCAGATAATGTCATAAGAATTATGATGAATGAACGACCTGGGCAAACAATTATTTTTGATGAAGGACATCTGGCAAACAATCCATTAACACCCATATTCCCCTTAAGTCTTTATCTTAAATTCTTGGATATGATAACGATGTTTCCACTGTTCGCAATTTTCTTAGTGCCCATTACATTAATTTTGTCACGTAAATTTATTCCAAGAAAGACTCAGGCAAAACCATTGCTACTCACACGAGTTGAACGTTATTATGGACGAAGTTTCTTTGCTGTGAAAATGAGATGGTTTCTTGAATACAGACAATACTCAAGAGGGCTTGAACTAATTTTTAGAAGGTTAAAACGAAATGTTATTAGGCGTTATAGTCCTGAGGAGGATTTAACTCCTGATGTCATTGCTACATATTTGATTAATGAATTTCCAGAGACTTTTTCCTATAAAAATCTCATGGAGAACTTTTCATTAATTGAAAACATAATTGAATTACGATCATTGATAACTGAAGAGGAATTCCTCGATCATTACTTTTTCCTCAAAAATATAGGATCAGTAATAAGCTAATGAGAAATAAATAATAATGCATGCTAATAGATAAGAAGTGGAAGAAATGAGTAATACCAGTGCTAAGGGCAAGGATTTCACGAGTGATGAAATCACGCTTGAAATGCTTGATGTAAGTGATATCGCACGAGCATATCAACAAATAATGGGGGAAATTCGTAAAGTATACATTGGAAGAACTGAAATATTTGAAATGCTTTGGATAGCAATGCTAACTGGAAAGCATGTTTATTTAGAAGGGGTTCCAGGAATTGGAAAGACATATATGGCTAATACATTCTCACAATGTCTTGGTACTGATTTCAGTCGGATCCAATTTACTCCTGACATGCTTCCATCGGATATTGTGGGTACAAATATCTTTAATCCGAAAACAGGGACATTTAGACTGAAAAAAGGTCCAATCTTTGGTAATGTCATATTAGCTGATGAAGTAAATAGAGCACCACCTAAAACCCAATCTGCTATGCTTGAAGCAATGGGTGAAGGACAAGTTTCTATAGAAGGAGAAACACACAAACTCGAAATACCGTTTGTTGTCTTAGCTACCTCTAACCCAGTTGAACAAGAGGGTACATATCCTTTACCAGAAGCTCAGCTTGACCGATTTATGCTTAAAGTAATAATACACCATTCATCTCCCGATGACGAATTAAGAATTATTAAGTTCAAGAATGAACCTGTTCCAGCTAGAATTAAACAAGTAGTCTCACCTCAAACCATCGTAGCCATGATGGATGTAGTAAAACGAGTATACGTATCTCCTGAAATTCTAGAGATGATCCGCGATATTACAATTGCTACACGTACAGATCCACGGTTAATTCTAGGTTGTTCTCCAAGAGGCAGTGAGAGTTTACTGCTTTCCGGAAAATCAAGAGCTGCTATTCATGGACGAGATTTCGTGATCCCAGATGATGTTATTCTTATGATTCCGCATGTTGTACATCATCGTCTTATCCTCAAACCTGAGGCTGAACTAGAAGGAATTACCCAAATCCGCATTTCTGAGGATGTACGGGATAGTTTAATACTCCCAGTCGATCCAGTTGAAGAAGAAATGGTGTATGAAGAATACATAGAAGAAATTGCTGATGAAGATTAACAAAAGATTCCCGTCAATTAAATTTGGTGCAAAGGTGTATCCTTGAATGCTTTCGTCTCGCGGTGCTTTTATTGCTATTGGAGGAATCTTACTTCTATCGGTTGGACTCAGCGCGAAGGGAATTGGAACAGTTACTACTATGGTTCCGATTCTCTTTAGTGGAGAGGGATTAATACAACAATCTGGCAATCAAACAGCAAGCGGTTTGCCTGAAGGAATGGAATTTCTCGAAGCTTTTGAAATTTTAAACAGTTCTCCGATTGTAGATTACAGTATGTTTTTAGGAACTTTACTGATTCTGGCTAGTGTCATAGGATTACCATTCTTCAGAGCATCGGCAAATGCTTCATTAATACGCGTTACACGTAGGGTAGATAGAGAAAAAGCTTTTGCAGGGGAGTACGTACATGTAACAGTTAGAGTAGAAAACACTGGTGGAAAAAGAATTGATTTTCTAGAAATATATGATGCTATACCAGATATGTTTGAAATTGTAATAGGGGAGAATTTCATTATAACTCAATTAGCTGGTCATGAAACGAAAGAATTCTCATATATAATACAGGTTAGCACGAGGGGAGTATATCAGATAGGCCCTGTGAAAGTCATTATTCATGATCGATTAGGTTTCTATTTTGAAGAAGATGTGAGGCACTTTTATACTGAAGTGTTATGCTATCCATCATACGAAGATATTCGTAGAATGGAGGCATTGAGTAAGCGAAGGCAACAAGGCAAAATGTTTGGCGCTCATAAAACAAAACAAAAAGGCATGGGCGATGATTTCCATTCTTTAGCACGTTATTATCCTGGAGCACCTTTCAAATCATTAGACTGGAAAGCCTTTAGTCGTACAGGGGAATTAATGGTACGAGAATTTGAAGCTGAAAAGAATATTCGTATCGTTCTATTTCTTGACCACAGTGGAAGTATGGGGGCTGGTATCCCAAACAACACAAAATTAGATTTTGCCATCCGATCGGTGATGCTAGTCATGAAGATGGCTGAAGAACGACAAGATCTTTTTGGACTATTAACGTATGCTGACAGACCCACATCTTATTTACCTCCTGGGGGAAAGAAATCGATGTTTCATCAACTTCTAGAAATACTCGCATTAGTTGAACCAGAAGGTCGTTCAGATCCTCTTGCCGCCGTGGACTATGTTATGCAAAGATTACCAAGAGCATCATTTTATGTTTTTTTAACTGACCTAGAATCTTCTGATTCAGAGATTTTTACTGAAGCAGCCAAAAGAGCACGTTCCAGAAAAAACAGGATAACAGTAATTTCACCTTTTGGACCATTATTCGAAACGAAACTGACTGACTTATCAACTACTGAAAGAGCCATTGCCGAGGCCATCTTTGAGGAATATTTAGGATATCGAAAACAAGTAGAAGATAGTTTAAGAGGACTTGGGGTAGAAATCATCAATGTAGGTCCTGATGATATTCTTCCTAATGTAATAAAGACGTATATGAAAGGAAAACAAGTTGGAAAAGGTTCGGTGTAATCAAAATGGCAACAAGTCAAGGCGCAGCATACTTCTTCCGAGTTATCTATATGGTCTTGTTTATTTTTTCGGGATTCCTTGTAATTTCCAGTATCGATTCCGCAATGTTTGATTTTACTAGAGTTTTTGAGATTCTAAATTATGTAATGCTGATTGTTCAAGCGATTGTAAGTGCTATGGGGGGAATAGCGAAATTAATTACCAATTCTATTCTTGCAGGTAAAGCGTCTATTCCTTTCCTTGGAAATATCATTGGAGATCCAAGTTTAGGGACAATTAATATTGGTGACATAGAGCAAATGCTTGCTAGCATTTTTAACCCTGATAATGGTTTTTATCCTCATTCAACCATTGATCTTGCTCAAGTAGATATTATCCAGGAATTCTCAATCTTCTTTGGTGCGACAACAATTTTGATTTTATTACCAATTGCATTTTTCTCAGGAATAGGCTTTCTACGCGAAGGCGATACAAAATTGGCAATTTATTCATTTTTAGGTTTTCAACTGATCTTGATTGTCGCAATTTTTACTCAGAATATAAAAATCTCAACCCAGATTGATACTAGCTCATTGTTGTCAATGATTTTAAGTCCAATCTTCACATTGGGCTTCTTGTTGTATTTACTCCTCGAAGTGGCATTTCAAACCTCGTATACGCTCAATATTATTGAACCAATGTCGGAACGAGAGAAAAGAATTCAACGCCACCTTAAACGAATCAGAACCTTTGTACCAATTGAAGAAGGAGCTAAAAGTACCGATCAATCAATACAAAGTATGCAATCAAGTAAACATGGCCTATTAGCAGCAAGCTATTTGCGTGAAATGGTCGAGCGACGTGTATTTAAAAGGGGAGAAACGGTTCGTGATCCGAAATCTATGATGAGATTGCAGTCTTATCTTGCTAACCTTCAACAAAGTGATCCACGTGTAGATTTAAAATTAGCCGCTCAAACAGCTCAGCCAGATGCGAGCGCATTAATCAAATATTTCATTCCAGCCATGATATTTCGAATTATCGCGGTAGTAGTCCTTGCATATTTCATTATGGCCCCCGAGGGTGTATTGAATCTTGAAATATTCGGGATAAAGCTTTTCATCTTTCCAGCATTGGTGGATAGTCTCGAAATATCCCAGCCAGAATTCCAGACAATACTTATCTTAAATATGGCTTTAATTCTTATACTCGTTGGTGTTATTTTAAAATATTTGACAAGTGGTAAAACTAGGAAAGTCATGGAGCGTGTAGTACAGCGAATAGACACTCTAGTTGATTTTGATCGCTCTGCTCCGCAACCCACAGCTGCTAGTGAACCATCCGAAGATGAGAGGATATTAGAGGAGGAGGAGGAAGAACTATTAGACACGGAGGAGGAAGAACAGACTTAACCTCCCTCTTGAGAGAAAAATCATGCCGAAACTAGATCCAGAGAGTAGCGATGCACGGAAAAAGCTAAATAGGCAAATTCCTGGTTACCTTTGCTATGAAAAACAACCAGATAGAAAACATTCTGATACTTCAATCAAAAAATATCTAGAAAATCGTTTATCGACCTGCTCAGATGATGTTAAGAAAATTCAAGAAGCTGCGTTGATGAGTCAGATGATTACGACTTGGTCAGATCTTGATAGATTGGTTTCTAGCTTCACAGATTCCCGATATTTAATTAAAGCGTCGAAATATGGGATAAGTACTTTCTTTGATTCTGGTTTAATCAAAGACTTTGATCTAGGCTATTTATACACTTTAGAAAAAACAGTTCTAGATGTAATTGACCGATTAGATGAGAAAATAAAGCAATTTGATGACTCGATTGAAAGCGGTATGCTTTCTGACAGTAGTAGACTAACAAATGAAATTCTGGAAGATCTAGGCGCAATTCAGGATGCTTGGCTAGAAAGAAAAAAATTAGTTGCTGATTTTCAGAAACTAGGCCTAGTTTAGAAAAATAAAAAGGGAGAAAAAAAGGAGAGGAATTCTCGCTTATTTTCGGTTTAGGTATTCTGCGAATGCAGCTAATCCCACTGCAACAATAGCTCCGACCGCACAAACGATAAAAGCAGGTGCATAAGAAGAACCTGTAATGGTCGTGCTACTGCCTTTGATTGCATCAATAACTACGGCGGGAATTATAGCTCCAAGTATTCCTGCAACTCCATAGGCAGAAAAGACAAATCCATAATTATTACCAACATTTTTTGTTCCGAAATAGTCTGCGGTAGTGGATGGGAATAATGCAAAATTACCCCCAAAACAAAGTCCAATAATACATGCTATTACCGTTATCATAAGAATTTCAGTTTGGAAACCAAAAGCAAACATTGCTATTGCAAGAAGGGCAAACATCATGATCATGGTGGGAGCGCGGTTGATTTTATCGGATACAAAACCCCAAAAAATACGGCCACCTGCATTAAATATAGCCAAGATTCCCACGATGGATGCTGCTAAATTATCATCAATTGCGCTATTTGCTGCTTGAAGGAATGTTTTTAGAATTCCTAATGTCATCAATCCTGCTGTAGCTGCAAGAACAAACATGCTCCAAAGTAACCAAAACTGTGGAGTTCTGAGAATTTCACGCCATTCATAATCCCGACCTAAACCTGTAGCTGTAGGTGCAGGAGGCTGCCATCCTTCAGGTGTCCATCCCTTAGGAGGATTTCTTAGAAGTTGTGCACCGAGGATAACTGCAATAAGATAAATTAATCCACAGATAAATAATGCAGGAGCAATATCACTTTCTATTATAATTCCTTCAGGATCTCGGGCAATAACTTTGATAAAAGCTGTCTCAACACGTGCAAATATCAAAGCACCAGCACCGAATCCAGCAACTGCAATGCCTGTAATTAATCCTTTTTTGTCGGGAAACCATTTAACGAGTGCTGCAATAGGACAAACATATGCTAACCCGATACCTGCCCCACCTATTATACCATAGGTAAGAACAAGCCAAATTAGAGAAAGATTGGGATCTGTTTCAAAAAAAGTTACACCTGTTGCTAAAATATATCCCACTCCAAGCAGGATTCCTCCCGTCGTTGCAACACGACGTGGACCAACTTTATCTTGCCATTTCCCGGCAAAAATCATTACCACTGCAAAAGTCGCTAATCCAATTGCAAAAGGTAACAAGCTTTCAAATGTACCTAAATTGTATGGTGCTTTCTTTAAAGAAGTCTGAAAGATTGACCAGGCATAAATAGAGCCGAGACAAAGTTGAACGATAAGTGCACCTATAACAACAAGATACCGATTATACAATGTATCGGAAGTCTCTGTCAGTTTACTCACCAGCATGTTTTGAATATTGTGAAAGAATGGTTCTATATTGTAAATATGACCTGAATTTCGAAAATTTTTGTGAGTATATATATTTAAAGTGAGATAAGTTGAATTAATAATGGATACAATAAAGCCGTTTTTTGGACTATTATTTTAGAACCGGGCAGAAGTTATAATTCTGAACCCAACAAAATTCTGTTCGTAAACCTTATCTTAAAATTAGAACTAGGGAAACTATCCGAAAGAATGTTAATCTACTTTTTATTCCTTATTTCGTGCAAGAAATAACAATCTGTTATATATTAATTACAATACAAGAAATAAACTTCTTAATCTGGAAACGAACTATTTTGAATTGGATTACAGAGTCAATTAACGCTCTGTAACACCACCTTGACACTATTTATAAAATGTCAATGGCATCATTCATACAGAATTTTAATTTAAAAATTTTCTGGGTGATACTATGTCTGAGCTTACAGAAACAGAGAAAGAAAAGGCAAAAAAATATTACCCTTTGCCAGTATTGGCAGAGAAGGCCCATATTCAAAATATGGACACATACTTTGAGAAATGGAAGTATTCAGTCGAAAATTTTGAAGAATTTTGGGCCGAAGAAGCGAAAAAAATTGATTGGTTTACCCCCTATGAAAAAGTGTGGCAACCTCCAACTGGAGATCATGACGAATTTGTAGGAAAATGGTTTGTTGGGGGAAAACTAAATGTCACCTATAACTGTTTGGATCGTTGGGTTGAAAAAGGGTATGGTGACGAAGTTGCACTCATTTGGATGGGAGAAGACGATTCTGTGAAGAAATTTACTTACAAATCTTTAACAGAACAGGTGAACAAAGCTGCAAATGCATTGAAGGCATTAGGGATTAAGAAAAGTGATCGAGTCTGTCTTTGGTTACCCATGATTGAGAATCTCGCAATTGTTATGCTTGCATGTGCTCGAATAGGTGCAATTCACTCCATTGTGTTTGGAGGTTTTTCCGCTGAATCCGTAAAGGATAGAATAGACGATTCGGAATGTAAAGTTCTCGTAGTTGCTGATGAAGTCCGAAGAGCTGGAAAGAATCGGCCAATGAAAGATAATCTCAAAGGAATTATTGACACCTGTGATTCAATTGAAAATGTTGCGGTTATTAAACTCACAGGTGGAGAAGTTTACGAGTATGAAAAGGATGTTGACTTCTTAGCCCTTATGGAAGAACAATCTCCAGTTTGTGAGAGTGAACCTATGGATGCCGAAGATCCTTTGTTCATCCTCTACACTTCTGGTACAACTGGTAAACCTAAAGGTGTTGTCCATACAACTGCTGGATATTTGGTATTTGGTGTATCCACGAATTATTATGTATGGGATTATTCTTGTCTACTTGATCTTAAAGGTGACACACCTGCATCCCGAGATGTATGGTATTGTACCGCAGATATTGGTTGGATTACCGGCCATACTCAGATTATCTATTCCCCACTCGCTTTGGGATCTATTTCTGTGATGTATGAAGGAGTTCCGACTTGGCCTCACGGCGGCCGTTTCTGGGAAATCTGTGAAAAATTCGGTGTAACTCATTTCTATACTGCCCCTACAGCTATCCGTGCATTAATGAAACTAGGAGATGACAATGTCACAAAATGGGATCTCACCAAGCTTAAGATGATAGGAACTGTTGGTGAAGTGTGTAACTGGCCAGAGTGGAAATGGTACTGGGACGTGGTAGGAAAAGGATCGAGTGGAGAGAAGCCCATAGGACGACCGATCGTTGACAGTTATTGGCAAACAGAAACAGGATCATATATGATGGTCAATCTTGGAGCTGTTACACCAATGAAACCCGGAAGTTGTACATTCCCCTTTCTTGGTATTAATCCCGTCTTATTAGACGAAACGGGAGGTAAAATAGAAACACCAAATACACAAGCATACTTTGCTTATGATAAACCTTGGCCAGGACTCATGCGAACGGTTTGGGGTGATCACGAGCGTTTTGTAAGTACCTATCTCACACAATTTCCAGGACACTACTTTACTGGTGACTATGCCCAAATCGATGATGAAGGCTATTACTTCATCTTGGGCCGGTCAGATGATGTAATAAAAGTTTCAGGGCATCGTCTTGGCTCAGCAGAAGTTGAATCGGCAATAAATTCACACCCAAAAGTTGCAGAAAGTGCGGTTATTCCCTATCCTCATCCTGTTAAAGGAGCAACAATATTCGCGTACATTACATTAATGAATGACGAAGATGCGAGCGAGGATATGAAAAAGAATATTCAAAAGCATGTACGATCTGTGGCTGGTCCTGCAGTTTATCCTGAGATTATCATGTTTGCAACCGCGGTTCCTAAAACTCGATCAGGAAAAATTATGCGTAGAATTTTGAAAGCAGTTGCAGAGCAGAAGGATATTGGTAATACAATGACTCTAGCGAATCCTGAAGTCGTTGAGGGTCTGATTACTCGTCGTCAAATGATGGGAGAAATTCAGTTCTAAACTGAATTTTTCTTCCTTTTTTTTCAATTTTTTTAACGCAATAACTCTAGAAGTTGACTAGGGCTCATATTACAAATCCGTAAAACCTTGGTGGTACTATTTTGACCATATTCTAGATTTACGTCATTTTTGAAGCGTTTCCGCATTAATTTTACAATGGTTCTATTCGCTTTATTCTTAATTGGTGGATCTTTTACATAAATAAACAATTCATCGTTTTCCAAGCGAATCATATTCGATGATTGGCGGGTTTTGACTTTAACTGTTATTAAAGTATCACTGCCTACCTGTTTTAGGAACTTCATCCACAAAACAATCCGTCTTCAGTAATCGAGTCAAATTCCGAAAAAGAAATTAGTTTTAAAGCAAATTTAGCCTCTATTGCTGCCATGGTATTGGGTAACAAGTTAAATTCTTCTCGCATCGGAAATATAAAATTAAGATAATACACTGCTAAGTTGTTTGGCCATAAACTTTCGTTTTCAGGCACTGCTAAAGCTAAGGATATCCTCTTTCGAAATCGGTCTAAATGTTGATGAGAATGTTTCCTTCCTACCTGTTGAACTAATTGATCAGCAGAAAGAGGAGAGAAGAGTACAAAAAGCTGATTATCTTCAACTTTAAATCCATAAATAGTTCCGAAATGAATGTTGTTCTTATACAGGGATTTCCCAATTAAAAATTTTAAAGATTCAGAGATCGAATGAAAATAAATACCAATCTTTGCTTTTAATTCTGTTAACTTGTGAAACGCACATGATGGGACGATTGAATAATATGCAATGGTAATTTCATGAGGGGATCGTAATAATCTCTCCTGAAAATTAATTTTCCATAAACTATTCGGGGAGAACACCTCTCCTTCTCCAATTTTCAGTTTCTTTGCTAGATAAAACCGTAATTCAGCCAAATTTTGTTTTCCCAGACCCTGTAAAAATATATCTAACAACGTGGATGGAGGAATTGGACGTTCAATTATTAATGAATGACCAAATGGGGTTTGATTCATAATTCCTGCAATTTCACCAAAATGAGTTCCCGCTATTCCTTTAATTATGTGACCGATTGAAACGGTAAAAGAAGGGGGTGGACTGGGCACTGGTATCCAAGCGGGTAATGTGATTTTCTCTAATTCCGATTCGTCGATAATTAAGGAATCGGAAGATGTACTCTGAATAGTGTTCCCTTTGAGGAACCAAACATTTGCAATCTTTGGTTTAACTGGAATGAAATCTGCAGATAAGCGACTAAGCCATTCAGTAAAGAATGATGGTTGAAAAGCGAGCTGAGGAGGGATTTTCAACATTTCAGATATTTTCGATTGAATTTCTTCTGTTGATGTTGTATTGGGGTCTATACCTAAAATTTGTAAAGATGAGAGATATTTAGATTTAATCTGTGTAAACGAGAGGGACTCTTCTAAAACAATAGGCAAGTAATGAATTTTATTTACCTGAATTGGCGCCCTAATTAATCCTATTGGTTTTTTCTTCAGATTATAAGCCACGAGACCTACGAAGTTCCAAATATTCATTTCATCTTTTTGAATCTGAGGTGATGATTCTTCTTTTTCTTCACTAGAAGAAGTGTTAGATTCTGTTGTTTGAACCTCTGATGAACTAAATAGAGGTTCTTGACTGATTATGTCAGGAAGGGGTTTTATTATTTCTTTCAACTGAAACCTTACTTGATTCTGTTCCGAAATTGGAGAAATAAAGGCCTCTAAGATATCAGATTCTATGATTTCAGTTACACTAAACCCATCAAGAGATTTTTCTTCATCTGCGTTTGATGTTTGATGATTCACCCATATCTCCAAAAAGGCATCTAGAATATTTGCTTCCACCTTGAATTGGCTCCTACTATATTTAGAACTAAAAAAATCGTGAGAATTAAGACCTGATGTCGTAATTATAGATGTAAGATAATTTAACTTGTCCATAAGGATATACTTCAGATTATCCCTTTGTAACCAATACGATTGCTTTGAATCGACAAGTTTTGCAATTTTACCTCGAGCCTCATCATCCGTTAAATCTTTATTTTCCCAAGAAGTAATAAGTGCCTCAATATCCCTTTCAATTGTATCCATTTTTGAGTTCAATTTTTTTAATGATTGATGTTGGTCAACCGTTTGTAGCATGGTTAATAAAGGGGTATGAGAATATTCTACCTGATTTTTAGCAGATTTTTCCATTCTATTGAGCTGTGTTAAAAGCAAGTTCTCTTCTATCAGCTTATCCTTACGAAGTTTTATCAGAATTTTACGTAAATCCTTCTCCAAACCCAAGTATGACAACATCCTCGGAAAATGACAATTGCTTTGTTTCAGATAAGCAAGGGAGGATGAATAGAAAAAGCTTATCGAATTTTAAATATTCTATTAGAGGAATAAACTAACGGAATCCCAATATTTCAGACCTTAATTATACTTAAAGGAGAAACCGATAGGTTATACCATTTGAAGTAGTATTTACTCCTCATCTGAAGTTGTAGATTTCTTCTCGCTTCCATTCTCAGAAAGAGATTCGGGGATCTCGAACTTAAAAGGAGGTTTGGTAGTGATAATCACTCCATCATTTTCAGTGATTACAAAAGTATGTTCATACTGAGCGACATAACTCCCTTTTTCATCTGCAAGTGTTGGGTACACGATGGCTCCACCATTGCTTAACAATTCTCGTATTGCGAACCGAACCCTAGCACGATTAAATTGATCATAAGAACTGAGCCATCTTTCTGCGAACGGGAGTGTCTTATATTTCTTATAGATTGTTGAATATATTTTTCTGGAAACGAGATTCCTAATAGCAATTCGTCGGGGAAGGAGCATATAAATATACCTAGATCCCTTTATTTCATGAATACTTCCTGATCCGGTTGTAGCAAACGTTTCCAAAGCATAAGCTTCCCCTACTTCTAGTGCAGCTTCAGCAGGATCGAATGGAGAACTTACACTTGGTAACCTTTTATCTCCGTGTAGCGTAAATCGTCCTAATTTGTGGCCCGTAAGTTCTCTAATTGGTCGATACCCGAATCCAGTAATAGTCTCTTCAATTCTTCCACCTACCATTGAGGGAAGTGTTCCAGCCTGAATAATTTCCATACCGGCATTAAATCCTTCCTCGGCTGCTTTTTGTAGATCTTTCAGCTCTTCAGAAAAAATCACTGTAACAGCAGTATCTGCAATATATCCGTTTACATGTACTCCAATATCTAGCTTAATACTTCCAGAGTCAGGAATTACATTTTCATCCCCGAAAGGACTTGTATAATGGGCTGCAATATTGTTAATAGATACGTTGGTTGGAAAACCAAACCCTTCCGCTCCTTTATCTAAAATCATCTTTTCAGCGGACTCACAAATGTCAATAATAGGAACTCCAGGTTTTATCATATCTTTTACTGAATGTAACACTTCGTAACCAATTTGCCCTGCCTTCCTATAGTAGTAAAGTTTCTCTTCCTCGGTAATACCCTCTTCTGATGTCCAGTCGGTCATTTCTTACACCTACAGCTTGTTTTTCTTTTGCTATCTGACATTAGAGAGGAATTCCTAAGAATATGAAAATCTTTTTTATCGCAAAATTCTCAATATTCCCACCAGAACTTTGATATGTTTTGGTAATTCATCTTCCTAAATAAGCCGCGAGTGTTTAAATTATAAGTGTGGACCATTAAATGAATGAAGTAACTGCAGTAGCGAGAATAAAAGAGATCTTTACCCAGGATTATCAAATTTCGGCTGATAAAATAGCTGAAGTAGTAAACATTTGTGATGAGCTCAACGAAACCTTAAGTTCCCAAGAAAACCCAGATTTCGAATTTTACTTACACTTTCTACAAAATTTACGTTTATTCTTTAACAGTGAGTTTTTATTTTTAAGAAACCGGATGAACAAGGCATTAAACAACTATCATAAAGTCCAAGAAGGAATATCGAAGATCCAAAGTGAATTTCCTGATTTTTACGCACAATGGCAATATGATATCGACCGTCTTCTATTAAGAACGGATGCTAGAATCCAGAACTTACGTGCACGCACTACTTTTGAAGAAAATGATTTAGCTCAAGCTGAAATCCTATTTACAGAAGCAATAAAGCGGTATTCAAATGAATTGGAAATGGAACAGGAAAGGCAAGATTACTATCATTATTTCGATTCATTGAGAAATATTTACTATGTTACAGGGCTTTTATATGATTTGCGAGGAAAAACTACACTGAAATCAGATGAGATGTACCAAGCTTTACGATTTTTTCGAAAAGCCCGATTTTTGGGCCAAGAATCAAGTAATGACGATTTTAATGCAACACGAACTCATATTATAAAGTTGGGACTTGAAAAATTAGAAAAACAAGCAGAATCATTTTTTACCACTGGTGTTCTTCATTCAGAAAATGAAGCTTATAATAAGGCCTCCTTAGAATATAACAAATCTGCTCAACTTTATCGATCCTTGAGGAAAATTCAAAGTAATATTGAATATGAACTGCAAGAACAAATGCAGATGTCTTCATATTATGAAGCCCTAGCGAAAGATAGTATGGCAAAAGATAATCATGAATTCGCAGCTACAAATTTTACCTACGCACATAAAATTCTTGATGGAATGCTTAGCAAATTGCCTGGTGAAGAACTAGCCAATTCCTTTAAACCTCAAATTCTCTATTTTAACGCAATGACAATGTTTTGTAACGCAGTAGTCGAATACGACCAACTGATGCCTGAAGCAATGGTGCATTTTACTGAAGCTACACAAGTGCTGGAAAGGGCAAAAGCAAAAGCTGAAGAATTAAATAATACCCCTCTGATTGACGGATGTACCGACGCAATTAATAAACTTAATTCTTACCAAAACATTGCAGAAATTATGTTTCAATCTGATGGTCTTTCTGAGGAGTAGCCTTCCTGAAGTTGTTCTAAAATATAATATGCTACTAGCATAGGAATACTCAATTGACTGGCCAGGTTTTCTGGGGTAATTTTGGGATTTTTGGGAAGAATTTTTTGTCGAGTCCAGGCTAAATTAGCAAAAAATCCTGGAATGAGAGGGATCACTCGTTCTAGTAATTCCAATAACTCCTTTTTCGATAAATCACCTAGAGTAGGAGGGAATTTATTACGGGTGAAAAGGAATGGTTTTTTTTTCTTAAGGGTTTCATCGGATTTTGGTTTTCCCCCGATTTCTTGCGAAAAAAACCGATTTAGATTTGACATCTGTGCATCACAATTTATTATTTCTTTTCCTAAGGTTTAAAAACCTTTTTTGTTGAGTAGCGCTCACAGTATTCTATTCTAATACGAAATAAATTTAGGTGTCACAGAAGTTATGTCAGACAAAACTGATGCAAAGGGTGGAAAAAGTACTACAAAGGTCGGTGGTGTTCGCCGTCTTGTGCTAGATGTATTAAAACTTCACGATCCCTCTCTTGTATCTTTTGCAACTGCATTAGAACAAATTGATGGGGTAAATGCCGTAAATTGTACTCTTGTTGAAATAGACGCAAAAACAGAGAATTTAAAAGTAGTTCTGGAAGGATCGAACATGAATTATGAATTGATATTAAAAGCGATCAATGATTTACATGGTTCGATCCATTCTATAGATCAAGTCATCTCTGGCAAGCATTTAGTTGAGGCTATAGAAACTCCTCAAGATTAAAGTATCTAACAATTTATTATAAAGAAAATAAAGGTGAAACGCACCTACACGTTTGAAAGGGTGGAGGTCACCATTTTTTAATTCACCTCAATTGAATGAGGATCACACATTCGTGTAGACAAAGAAGAATCTTCTGTTTAAAATTTCTGAAGGAAAATCATTGGAGAAATTAATACCGAAGCTCGATAGATGATTCAGGAAAACCTTCTTTTACTAAGATAGGGGAAACTAATCGCATGAAATTACCTTGAAGTTCAATCCGCCCTTCCTTTGTAGTCCCACCCGTTGCTAATTTTTTCTTCAAGCGTTTAGTTAAGGGTTTTAAATCGATATCTTTCGATAATCCCGCTATCACGGTTACTTCTCTTCCCCATTTTCTTCTTTCAATATAGACACGAATACTCGTCTGCTCTTCTCTTGCGATATCCGAACAGGCACATAACTCTGTCGGTAAACCACAAGTTTTACAAATTTCACCCATTTTTTTATATTAACCTCAGATTTCTGGTTGAATCAGCTGACAATCACTAATTTACGAGAGAATATAAATTTATCTAAAACTAATACTAAATCAGTTTTTCTGTGTTGGAAATTCATTCTTCTTTACGGATTAATCTGTTTTTAATCTTTTAATAATTGGGGGACGTTTTTTTAAGAGAATCCTATGTCCGCAGATAATACATCTAATCCCAGGTAATGTTTCCAATTCGGCAGGATCTATTTCCTGATGGCATTTTTGACATAGGTACGACGTCATGTTATAACCCAATATTGTAGAATTATCGAAATCGTTATCACTCTTACAAGGTACGTTTAATATTTGCTCTGATAAAATTTGCTATGGTATCAGTATCCGCACCAGGACCAAAAATACCTTTGATTCCGATTTTCTCAAGCTTTGGAGCGTCATCGTCGGGAATAATTCCCCCAGCTATCACAAGTGTATCCACTGCCATTTCTTTTTCTGCAAGAAGCTCCATAATTCGTGTGAAAAGTGCCATGTGTGAACCGCTTAAGCTGGAAAGCCCAATGACATCTACATCTTCCTGTAACGCTGCCTCTATAATTGCTTCTGGACTTTTGTGCAATCCTGTGTATATTACTTCCATTCCAGCATCACGTAATGCCCTTGCGACAACTTTAACACCCCGATCATGACCATCTAACCCTGGTTTAGCTAATAACACGCGTATTTTTTGACTTGTGCTCATTGAATGACTTCCTTTCAATTAAAACAATAAATCTCCTTTCCATTCTCCAAAAACTTCCCTTAGAACATCGCATATTTCCCCAATGGAGGCATACAATTTTACTGCATCTAATATTAGTGGAAACAAATTTTCATTTCCCTTGGCTGCTTCTTGAATTTTTAATAAGGCGGTAGTAACTTTTTCAGTATTTCTTTCCTGTTTAACTCGTTCTAATCGCTTTTTTTGTCTTTCAGCAATCTCATCTCCAATTTGTAAAATTGGAATTTCAATATCTTCATCTTTGGTAAAATCGTTAACACTTACGATGGTCCTTTCATTTTTTTCGATTTCTTTTTGATATTGGTAAGCTGCATTAGCGATCTCTTGCTGGAAGAATCCCTTCTCAATCGCGGGGATTACTCCTCCGAGTTGGTCAACTTTTTGGAGATAATCTTCAACTTCTTTTTCCATCAAGTTTGTGAGGCTCTCTACGAAGTAACTCCCGGCAAGCGGATCAATCGTATTAGTGAGTCCACTTTCATGAGCAATTATTTGTTGTGTACGTAGTGCTATTTCTACTGCATCTTCACTGGGTAAAGCAAGGGCTTCATCCAACGAATTAGTATGTAACGACTGTGTACCGCCTATTACAGCAGCCATAGATTGAACAGTCGTTCGTACAACGTTATTATACGGTTGTTGAGCTGTTAAAGAACAACCAGCAGTCTGTGTATGAAATCTAAGCCAGAGAGAGCGTTCATTCTTTGGAGAAAATTCTCTCATCCACCGAGCCCAAATGCGACGTGCTGCTCGGAATTTAGCAATTTCTTCGAAGAAATCGTTATGCGAATTAAAGAAGAATGATAATCTAGGTGCAAATTCATCTATTTCCATCCCCGATTTGACAGCCCATTTAACGTATTCTAATCCATTGATCAGAGTAAATGCAAGCTCTTGAGCCGCAGTAGATCCTGCTTCACGGATGTGATAACCAGAAATCGATATCGTATTCCACCTAGGCACAAATTTAGAACAATATTTAATTGTATCAACGATAAGCCGCATTGATGGCTTAGGTGGGAATATATATGATTTTTGAGCCATATACTCCTTAAGAATGTCGTTTTGTATTGTCCCTCCTATTTGATCTGGGGAAACGCCTTGTTTTTCTGCTACTGCGATATACATAGACAGTAGAATGGCTGCTGGAGCATTAATAGTCATCGAAGTAGTAACTTTGTCTAACGGAATTCCGTCAAAAAGAATTTCCATATCCCGTAATGTGTCAATGGCTACTCCAAGTTTCCCCACTTCCCCCAAGGACATTGGGTGTGTCGATTCACGTCCATAAAGAGTAGGCAGATGGAATGCTACACTCAGACCTGTCATTCCGTTGGCTAAAAGAAATTTAAATCTTTCGTTAGTTTCTTCTGATCCTCCAAAACCAGCAAATTGTCTCATTGTCCACAAACGACCACGATACATAGTTTGCTGTACTCCGCGAGTATAAGGAAATTCACCTGGATAACCCACGTCTTTTAAGTAGCTCCAATCTTGAGGTAGATCGGTAGGATCATAAAGACGGTTAATTGGCACACTAGACGTTGTAACGAAGCTAGAAAGTCTTTCAGGCTTTTTTTTCATTAATTGCTCATATTCTTCCTCCCAATTTTTTCGCTTCTGAAGGATTTCGGCGCGATCGGAGGGGGTTTCTGTATTTGGGTCTTTATTGGGACGTTTCGGAGAGGTAGTCAAAATTCTACACCTTTTCGGGCATTAATGTTATTTTGATACGGATGTTTAACAGATTGTATTGTTGTATAATAATCAGCTAAGTCAATTATGGCTTGACTGGCATATCTACCAGTTAATATGACCTCAAGATTTTTAGGTTTTCTCTCGAGAAGATCAAGAACCTCCTGCTCAGAAATCAAGTGATAGTCAAGTGCCACGTTAATCTCATCTAATATGATAATATCCCAATTATTACTCAATTCCTTTTTAAAGTGCGCCAGAGCTGCTTGAGCTTCCTGAAAATCGATAGGGAGGGGGTTAGATTTGTTCACAAAATCAGGAGTGCCGTACTGGATAATCTGGATATTTGGGAAGAATTTAACCGCTCTCAATTCTCCATAATCCCATCCTTTTTTCATAAATTGAATCATTAAGGTCTTAAGGTCGTGACCCGCTGCTCTTAGCGCAAGACCTAACGCAGAAGTGGTTTTTCCTTTCCCATCACCCGTAATAACATGAATACAGCCAAGCGCTAATGAAGTGGGTGTTTGTTTTCCTTTTGTCATAGGGATATTTCCTAAAATAAATCTCCATAAAGAATAATAGTTCTATACTAATTAAAACTTATCATGCTTAAAGTGTTTTATCCAAAAAAGCATTAAATTGGATGAATTTAATGGTAAACTGTTAGAAAGTGAGGGCCGATGCGGGGAATCGAACCCCGACATGGTGGGCCACAACCACCGAGACTACCAATAGTCTACGAGCAAATATCTGCTCATATTTATCCTACATCGGCCATTGCTATAAAGTGTGACGATTTTTATTAACTTAAATCGTTATCTGATATTTCATAAGATTGGTGTTTGCTAACGTAAGATTTTTCAATCTTGCTCATCAATCCTAAAATGAATAAATCAATCTACTGTATTTATGACTTTATATCCGTTATAAAATTTTGTTAAGGAAGCATCTAGGATTGTTTGTTCCCAAATAGATTGTGTTTTGTAAGGTCCTAAGCTTCTCTCAGAAGTAATATTCCGTGCTAAGTTATTAATTGTATTGGATACAAAATTCTCATATTTACTCCTAATTATTCTTTGTAAATAGCTACTACTTATATTAAAATGTTTTTCGAGTAGCTGAGTTGCAAGCAGTATTTTTTGCTGAATTTCAGAGGCTTTTTCAGAAATAAATAGTTCAATCTCATTTGGAGTGAAATTTTTTTTATTCTTGGTTGTAGTTTTCCCACACTTGCTGTAGAAACCCCTCGAGAGTGTTTTGCTGCGAAAAATTCTATTCAATATCATATCATGAAAGAGATTGTCAAATGAAGAATTTTTCAAGTTCCATTTTTCTTTATCAGTACAAGATTGATTTCTTATGAACTGAGTTGATTGCTGAGTTATTATATACCATTGATATAGAATTCTAGGGTTTTTTATATCATTTGAATAATCTCTGATAAACACATAAGCAATCTTAAGGTTTGAAAGTTGCTCTAGCACTTTTAAGTCTAAGATCTGATAAATAATACCTTGTGGGGTGAATCTTTTTTTTTCCAATGTTTTTCCTTTGAGATGGATAAAAGCAACAGTCCTCTTTAATTTTCGATCAATTATTAAAATATCAGGAGCACCAAACCAATAACTCTTGGTTCCACAGTTAGCAACCGAATATTTATCAGTGATAATGTACTCATCAGCACTTCCTTCAATATTTAGAACTTTGGAAAGAGGATTATCCTCCGAATTCATTATATAGTTTTTAAATAATAGAGTAGCTCCTTTATTTTCATCATTAACACTTTTTAAACTATTTTCGTTCATTTCTAGGTTATTAATTCTCTTTAATGGAGAGTCACCAAACTGAATTAATGCCTTGATCTTGCTATCGAGTAAACTAAGCTGGTAATTTGTAGAGATTTCAGATTTTAATGAATTAACCAATAATTCATTAAGGTTCTTAACTTGGTTTCTGATACACGAGTTCCAATTAATTGAGTTTATGCTTTTTGAATCAATATGTATATTATTAATTAGAACTTTGTTAAAATCAATAAAGAAATTGATAATATCCTTATGGAATTGCTTGCTCTTTTCTTTTCCCCCAGAAATTTCTTTTAATTCGTGATATATTCTATCACTATGAGTAAGAAACCTAATTTGTCTTGGAGAAACGCCTATGTTATATAATTGGTAAATGATACAGTGTTTGACGATTAGATCGAGAAGCTCAATTTTATGTTTTCCAAGCTTCCTAAGATTTATTAAAATCGAGAACTGATTCACATTTTTAATTTTGTTTATTTTAATTCCTAAACTTCTACTATATCTAGTGGAAACCTTGTGAAAATTAACCCCCTTTTTTTGTTTTATTGTAATTCCTAAGGGGTGGAAAAACCGATTTAAATACTTGCGAAGCAAATTGGATTCTTTATAAGTGAAAGTGAGTGCTAATTTCCCCTTCACAATTAATAGCTGAATATCTACTGAATACTTAAATGCCATTAAGAATAGTTTAGAAGATTCAAACTGCCTCAATATTTTGAAAATGGTGTCAAAATTATTATTTTTTATGGAAATCTCTTCAAAAGAGTACCTTGTTATCTTAGAATTAGTGGATAAAGCATCAACCATACACTCATATTCAAAGTTGTTAATTATGCCCTCTAAATCCTTAAGTTTATTTATTTTTGAAATTGTAATTCTATCGATGACAAACAGAAGATCGTTATACAGAATCGAAACAGTGAGAGAGATTCTTTTTTTGTGATTACTCAATAAATCAAATAGAATTCTTAAAAATGCATCAAAATTATCAATTTCGCACCTTCCAAAGAAAATTCTCAATATTTTTAGAAAAATGAACTCTTTCAATATGTTCCAGGTAATTTCATTGAATCTTCTTTTCTCTTTTAATAATTCTATTATTCCAAGACAGTTATCCATATCTGTGATAATATCCATACTGTTTGAGGTAACAGATATCCATCCAACTAATGATTTACGTTCGTTAATTTTGAAATTTGTTGTCAAATTGGAAAAATTGTTTTTTACAAGATTTTTTTTGAAATTAAAATATAATTTTGTTAATCGAATCGATTTATTACCTTCAGAAATTGAGGTATGAAGAATATTCAACAATCGATTTGAGTTTGAATAGGATTCCTTAAGCTGCGAATAATCTCTAATTCTTCCAAAACTATCATAAATGAAAGTGGATCCTTTACTTTCCTTATATAAAATAATAGTCTTTGCTAAAGTTTCATTACCTTTAATAGAAGCCGTAACTGTATGTTCTATATTGAATTCGCCAAAGTATTTATTCATTAGAGAATTAGACCTTTTTTCAAGGATGATTAAGGGTAAACTTCTTTGAAAAGATCCAATACTGTTCTTAACATGCATCAGATTGGCAGTTTCGATTTCTTCTTCCTCAGCTGCCTCTTTAGGTTTATTAACCTTATTTAAAGCCCGATTTGTTTTGAATATTTGCGAATAATGATTCATATAGACTAACCTTTACTTCTCTTTATAAGCTCACTAAATCGTAGGATAATGGTAGTCTTGATAGAGATCCCTATTCTGGTATCTAGATCACTATAATCGGTGGTTGTGGCCCACCATGTCGGGGTTCGATTCCCCGCACCGGCCCTCCCTCTTTTATCTAGTTATTACACAAATTGGTGGAATTTTCATTTGTTCCCCAGGATGCTCATATTTTCCATAAGTTTCAGAATTCTTGAAACTATTCTCGATAGTTTCAATAATAACCCTAGATGATTTTTGTTTTTCCTGAATTACACTATCTGCTGAGAATTCTGATCTTCAATGTTATGGCAATGAAATCAATAAATCATCTTTAAAATTGAATATGGAGAAACAAACTTCACGTACTACAGTTAGAAAACAATTATAACCGAATGTATTCAAGAATAAGAAAAAAATTGGCGTCGGGAGGGGGATTTGAACCCCCGAGTTCAGAGAACACCAACTTAGCAGGCTGGCTCCATTCTGGTCCAGTATGGTTCTCATGGCTGATTACCAGGCTTGGATATCCCGACTCACATCGTTCTGTTCTTTCTTATCCCTTTCTAATTAACTTTCGTATCTTTCATGCAATCTTTCAGCAGGTGTGAATTTACTCCTACCCCATTTTCAGACATTTATTTTAATGTCATCGAAGCTTTAAATTATAGAGTTCCTAGTGCAAAAAGAGTTTTTATCTCTAACTTCATGATTCCTCTTTATCCTAATGAAGACAACTATAATACGTTTAACGACGCTTTAGACGGACTAGTTAATCCTCCTTCCTCTCAAAATACATCCAATCATGAAGAAATATTTCCCTCACATAAAAATGCTAAAAAAATTCCAAGATTGTCTCCCAATGGAGCCCTTGTTTATTTTCAGGGCGGTCGGGGAAAAACTTTCAGAAATTACATACGTCTTGATGGCCAATCCTATGCTCCTACAGTCATACCCGATTAATGTCTTATCCTGATTCATTTCAGTTTTTTGGTCCCACTAACTGGCAGTATAATCAAGTTGGAGAGAGTGTTCCTCCGTTTTTAAGTCAAGGGATAGTGAATCAATTAACTTCAATAACTCCTTAGTGGAAAAGAAAGTATTTGAACTAATGTTAGAAAGCATTCATTGATAAATCACTTACGTTTGGAGAGATATATTCAGTTGCAAGCAAAAATTGTACGAAAAGAAGAATCTTTACTGGAAGTTGAGATAGCAGGTGAAAATCATACATTTTTAAACCTACTTAGAGAATCATTAAAGGATCAAGAGGGAGTTCTTTTCGCAGCGTATAGATTTCCCCATCCTCTTCTTGAGAACCCGATTTTCTATCTCCGTACAGAGGGCATTAACCCCATTGATGCCCTAAAGATCGCGGTTGACACAATTAACAAACATTGTGAAGACCTGACTGATCTTGTTACATCTAGCTTTACTTAGAAAATTGTTATGAATCCATCGAGATTCGGGTTTAAGTGTGTCTTTCATTCAGGAACGATTAAAAACTTCTTTAGAGGGGGGGGATCCTCAAAAAATTATCCGAGATTTCATTTTTGTGAAGGGGAATGCAAAATTAGGCGATTCATTAGTAAATTTTATTTATTCTTTGGCAAAGAGTGGAGTAACGAATTCTACTACAGGCACTAAAGTTTCTGATTTAATTTTATCACATGCCTATCGGTCATCTCTATGGACAAAAACTGATTACTTAAAGTTTAAAGGAAAGAAAGGCCAAGTAGCCGATCAAGTCGAAGCTCTCGTCCTATTTTTTTGGATACAGAATTTTATCTCGATTGATACTTATGTAGCTTGTTTGATGGAGAGCTTAAACCCCGATAAACTACATCATCCACGAGAGGAGGAAGAAACGGCAATTAGTGCTTTTAAATCCATATTAGATATGTGTTATTCTGCTTGGGACAAAATAGTACAGACACGAAAAATGGATAGTTCTCCCTCTCCAAATTAATGGCAACTTTCAAGTATATTCATTCTTGCCAGACAGAGTTTCCTTCTTCTTGTTTATCACTTTATCGATTGCAGAAAGGAAGTGTTTTGACTTTACAATTGTAACTCTTTCTCGTATAGCAAACATACCTGCTTCTTGAGTTATGGCACGAATATCTGCACCAGAAGCTTCAACCATTTGAGTGGCAACTAACTCCAAATCAACATTTTTCTCAATATTCATCCTTCTTGAATGAATTTTGAGAATCTCGAATCTCTCTTCGAGATTTGGTAAGGGTACCTCAATATGTCGATCAAATCGTCCAGGTCGCATCAATGCTGGATCAAGTATATCCACTCGATTAGTAGCTCCAATGATCTTCACGTCTCCACGTGGGGAAAAACCATCTAACTCACTTAATAATTGCATTAATGTCCTTTGAACTTCACGATCACCACTTGTGGCAATATCAAGCCGCTTACTTCCGATAGCATCTAATTCATCAATGAATAGGATACTTGGGGAATTATCACGGGCATACGCAAACACTTCACGGACTAATCGTGCCCCTTCACCGATGTATTTCTGGACCAGCTCGGAACCAATGACTCGAATGAAAGTGGCTTGTGTTTCGTGAGCAACGGCTTTCACCATGAGTGTTTTTCCTGAACCAGGAGGGCCATGCAGCAAAACACCTTTAGGTGGTTCAATTCCTACCTTTTCAAAAAGTTCGGGTTGTAAGAGAGGAAGCTCGACCGTTTCACGAAGGTCTAACAATTGATCTCGTAACCCACCAATATCATCATAGGTTTCAGATGGTTTTGTATCAATCTCCATGCTACGTACAAGGGGATCTGTGCTCTGGGGAAGAATTTCCAGTATAGCAAAGTTTCTCTGATGAAGAGCAACTCGACTATTAGGAACAAGTATGTCCTTCGGAATGGTAGAATCTATTACAACAACGAATGAAGGGCCAGTAGAACTCTTCACGATAGCTTTTCCATTCTCCAGAACTTCTAACAATGTGCCTGTAAACAGAGGAGGTTGTTTCAGTTTTTGTAGTTCGAGTCTTAAGTTATCCCGATCCTCTTCTAATTTATTTCGTTGAACTTCTAGTAATTGTTTCTCCGTTTCCAGTGTACGTATCCGACGTTCCATTGTACGAGTATAAGAATCAGTGAACTCATCGAACGTGGCTTTTCTGTCATCCACACTTTCTGGCATAATAATACCTACTTTAGTGATTGAAAGCAAACTCCTTCAAATCCTTCCTAAAGTTTTAAAGCATATGATTGCTGGACCTAAAGGATTGAAAGAGGTTTTTTCCACTGATAGCTACAGACTGAATGATCCTTTATTTTTCTTTTCATACGGGTTGCTTAAGGTGATAACTTGTCTTGATGATTAATTTTAGTTTTTGATGAAAGGGGAAATTACATATATTTTGAAATAAAAAAATTTCTCAGCTCGTTAAATGATTCAGAAATAGGAGTAAATCAGTCTCAAGGCGGAATGATAACACAATCTGAAACGAATGTCGATTTACTGATAAATTAAGAATTACCCTCTTCGTTGGATTTTAATATTTTTATCTAAGATGTTATATTGAATACTGGAATTAGTTTTATATGTTGAGGATGTATTATTTTTGAGTAAAATACAGCAGTGTGAAATGTGTGGGTCTGAAGGTTTTATTACGCTTGTTGAAATCGACCATGTAGAGCTTTACGCCTGTCCAAAATGCGCGAAATTTGGAAAACCTGTAGTAAAACGTCCAAAACCTGACCAACGACCAAGGTACAAAAAACATCAAGTTCAACCCAAGGCAAAAACAAAACCTGTAACTAGAATACCTCCGAAGAAAGACTTCCTGCATGATAAAATTCTTGTTGATGGCTATGGGCACTTGATCCAAGAAGCTCGTAAAGAGCGTGGTTATGGGCGTGCTCAATTTGCAGGATTAATTAAGGAAAAAGAGACTTTATTAGCCCGAATCGAAGCGGAAAAAGTGATTCCTACTGATAGAGTGGTTGCCAAGATTGAGCGAGAACTTGACATCGATCTTAAAACTGAAATACTTGAAGAAAGCTCCAGCGTGGATGATATAATACCCCGAGCTACAACAATTGGTTCAATCGCCAAAATTAAAAGAAAGCAAAAGTAATCCTCATTTTATATTGATTAAAATTCCCCTGTGTCGAAGAAAAAAGCTTAGGCAATACCCCACTACAAAATGAAAACTGCTTGCTCCACGATAACCTTTAACAAGTGGGTTCATGGACGGTATAGATGGATGGTAAGGCGATGTCGGCCTTTCTACTCATTTAATTCGGCTTTACTAGCCATTTTCATTTGAATAAACCACAAAAGAGAAGAAAATTATGGTTATGCATGACCCCTTAGCTAATGCGATGTCCACAATAGCAAACGCAGAAATTCTTGGTCGTAAAGAAGTTACAATTAGACCTGCGAGCAGAATCATTGCAAATGTTCTGCGTGTGATCCAAAAATATGGAACCATTGGTGAATTCGAAGTTATGGAAGATTTATGGATTATCTCTGTTCACCTCTTAGGCCGAATTACTAAAATTGGTGTTATAAAACCAAGATATCCAGTTAAAGTACAAGACTATGTAGAATGGGAGAAAAGATTCCTTCCTGCACGAGATATGGGAATTCTTGTAGTTTCTACTTCCGAAGGAGTCATGTCCCATCACGAAGCTGCAGATAAAAATCTTGGTGGACGATTCTTAGCTTACGTATTTTAATTAAGGAGAGAAAATACCGATGACACACTTTGTTATTGAAAAAACCGTTGAAGTCCCTAAAAATATCAAGGTTGATATGAAACAAATTCGTGGGGGATTCACGGTTAAAATAGAAGGACCCAAAGGAAATATCGTGAAATCTTTTACTAGAATAAGTGTCAAAATTTCTTACGAAGATAATAAATTTGTTATTAGCAGTCACTTTGGTAAGAAAAGAGAAGCAGCTTTAGTAGGAACCATCGCGGGCCATTTAAATAATATGATCAAAGGCGTAAATGAATTGTACACTTATCAGGTTCAAGTCATTACTTCTCACTTTCCTGCTACTGTAGAAGTCCAAAAATCTATAATTCTCATAAAGAATCTCTATGGACGAAGAGAGCCTATTAAGGTTCCGTATGATCCTTCAGTTAATGTCAAAATCAAAGCGGATATTGTAACTCTAACTGGAATCGATAAAGAAAAGGTTTCACAAGTTGCAGCACGCTTAGCTGAATCTTCAAGATTACGAGGACGACGAAGTAAAGATCCAACTGTCTTCCAGGATGGACTTTACGTTATAAACACATAAATATCAGATTATCTGAAGTCACTTAAATAAGGAAGTAACATTACCGTATAACATCTATTGGGCCTGTAGCTCAGTTTAGGGCTTATAACGTCATAACCCTCTGAAATGGTTAGAGCGTCCGGCTCATAACCGGATGGTTCGTGGGTTCAAATCCCCCCAGGCCCACATTCTTAGTAGAATAGGCATCATAGCTCAGTTTGGATAGAGATTCAATCTTTATCTCTGAAGAGGTAGAGCGTTCGGCTGTTAATTAGCATCTTTCATTGAGAAAGGGACACAGACACCGAGTGGTCGCAGGTTCAAAGGTTAAGAACATTTAGTTTTTGACTGAAACTCCTGCTGGTGCCGCTTTCTCCCTTTCTTTTGCATATTCTTGGAATAAATTTCAATAGAATACTATTATCATTTCAAGAGAATTCCTTGCAAATTGAAATCAATCTGATGATTTATGGGTCTTCTAACTAATCTGTTTCTTCCTTTGGGACTCTAGTTTGTAGAAAAGCTGTAAGCATGATTTGTATCATTCTGTATGGAATCCCTTTTGTAGCAATAAGACTGCTTACATACATCAAGTTCAGATGTTCTTCATCTTCTATTGGAAGTTTAATCCCTCCAATTTGAATATTGATAAGTTGAGCTGTTAAAAAAGGAAATTCATCATCGTTTACAGAGACTGTTTTCATGACTGTTTTTATATTCTGAATAAAAGATACGCCAAGGTCAATGAAGAAATTAGTCAATGGAATTTCAAAAAAGTCATAGTTATAAATTAATTCATCAATTTCTAGTTGTGAGGGTTCAGTTTCTCCATGAAAAATCGTATTTTGAGCAAAATTCTCCAGTAATAATGCCCATCTTTTACGTTTAAACAGATTATCTGTTCGGAGAAGTCGTTTCACACCTAAGCGAACTGTATGATAATATTGATCGTCACACTCGTCTTCTAGATAATTAATCGCTTGGAGAAGAGAGAGTATCGTTCGACTAAAGATCTTAAATTTAAAATTTTCACCAGAAAACACATTTACTCGTAAATCTCGTGTTACAATCATAATTGAAAGTTTCATGAGGTTTTCAAACATATGCTCTGGAGAAGTAGCATGTTCAGAAGGTTCATCAATACTTTCTTCAAGCTCTGTAATTTCCTCCTCCCCTATTTCATATTGTTGCATTTTAGAATTTAACTCTTCAATGTTCCTTTTTTGAATACCTACGAGTTGTTCTCGTCTATAGACATAAGCAGCTTTCAAAATTGGAACCATGGCCATAGATTTTCTTTCTTCAGATTCTTGGGTTGTATAGAGCTCTTCTAAGAGCTCAGTAGCCTTGAAGAGATGATAAAACAGAAAATCTTCACCAAGTAGATGTTCAAGAGCTAAGTTAAAGATCGCACCATACCACTTACGATGAAAACTCTTGGAAAAGGAGAAGCTGGCCAGAAATATGTTTTCTATATGCCACATCTCCCGTGTAATGAATGAAGGATTAACGTAATACTTATCAAAAATTAAATGTTTCAACTCACGGGACGGTTCATAGTCCTTTGAGTCAGTTTCCAAAACCATGAAGGGTAACCATATTGGTATAAGTGATAACGTATAAGTAAACGCTGTGGCAAATGAATCCAGATCCTTTACCTTAATGACGCCTTTTTCGAATTCAGTTTCGTACTGGGGAGGCTTAATTTCAAGATTTTCACCAAATCCCAGCTCATCACGATAGAAAATTATTAACCACTCTGCCATTCCTCGTTTAATTAATTCAACATTAACAAATATGTCTTTTAACGCAAATAAAGCAAGTTGAGATATTTGTTTCAGAAATGATATTATTTGTGTGCGATTGTACTTTTCTGGAGGAATCACCTCAGCCAATTGTGTAAAGAAATCCAAGCTGAAGTCTAATGAGTCGTGTAAACGAATTTCTAAGCCTCGCTGGCGTTGTACACCATGTAACACTTCATGAATAATCAATCCTGTTAAACCTTTACGATTTTTCTTAAGAAACAATTTAGTCGTTTCTTCCAAGCGTATGAACACGAATTCTTTATCCTGGAATCCCCAAGAGAATGAGGATTGAAAAGGACGATCAAAGAATTGTAAAATGTCTTTTAAATTTTCTTCTGGTATTTCTAGATTTTTAAGATATTTTTTTAACTCAGTAGTCTTTTGTATATCTGAAAATATTATGGTCATATCGCTTAATGGCTCGAGAAAGGTCTGAACTTCGTCAGATTTGAGTGATTTAAGGAGATTAGATTTATTCTTCTGAAAAAAGTCCAAAAGGACAATCTTGCAACCATCTATGTTGATTTCCATTTATTTTCCTTCCAATTGTTAACTAGCTCTTTGTAGCGCATAATATACTGAAGAGACAAGGGTACTAGTAATTCTAAATATTTCTATTCATTAAATGCAGTTGTTAATCGTCAGGCCTAATAATATAAGCTTCCTTCTTTAAAGGATACAGGAACTCTTGTACTTATAAATGAATTAAAAATGTTATAGACACGACTATTATTTCATTAACTAAATTATGGGATAGAAAAGGCCGAAAGGGATGGTTTGAATATCATTTATAACGTAATAGGCGCGCTTAACATCTCTTTTTTTAACAGAATGTCCGACTTATATCCTCAATCTAGCAATAAAGTTATATAGTCAAGTAGATATCAAATTTACCTGAAAATCTGCATCTCCAAAGATGAAAATTGGGATGTTAAGACCATAAAAATTTAGACTTGTCTGAATGCTATTATCAAGAATGATAGACACAAATATCCGTCAATTTGGAAAAAGTCTGTTCTAACGTAAAAGGATGTTATATAATCGTGCCTCGAGGAAATGCTGAAGAAACAGATCAAAAAATGCTCAGCAGACTCTCCAAATTCGATCGTCCCGTAACAGTAAATGACCTGGTACTTCGTTTAAATTGGAGTAGGGGAAAAATTGATGGGGCAATTGCTCGATTAGTAGAGAAACAAGCAATTGCGGTTGTAAATATCTCTATACCTAAAGGTCAACGTCAACGCTACATAGGTATCCCACATAAACCCTACTGGCAAGCATTCTATGACCACTATGTTATCAAACAAAAGTCAATTTTAATTTATGATACCATGAGTGTAATTCAACGATTCTTAAAAGATTCTGAAGCTTATTCCGAGCAGAATGCTCCAGACGGGCAAGAATTATCAACAAAGATTGATCCACAAATAGCCGAGGTGATCTACTCGGAGTTGGATCGAATTACAAATACTGCTCTCGAACGTGAAATGTCTTCTGCTCAATTTCTTAAAAATGGATTACAACAAATCTTAGATCCAAATTTTGATTTACTGGCAAGAATTGCAGTAGTTGTAATCAAGGAAAGCAATTCAGCTGTAGACACGAACGAACGATCTGTAGCACAGTCGTTTCTTGAACAGGCTATTTCTCTTGACTAGGATTAGGAATTAAATCATGTTCAAAAGAACTAAATTAAATACTGCCATTGAATCCCATTCCTCTCTGAGGGGGAAGAAGAAGCCTTTCAACAATATAGAAAAAGCTCTCCAACAACTAGGAACGATGTATGACAAAGACTGGTCAATAAGAGACTCCATATTCATTCATAAACCTGTAATTGCAAGAGATTCGAATCAGAACAAAGCCAAATTGAATTCGAATGATAAACGAATTCAGACTGCTCTTACTGAACTTAGAATAATGTTCACAATCTGCCAGAACTGTGGTAGAAGAACCTTAAAGGACGAATTAATTAACGGTATCTGTAATATTTGTCATAACCAGAAAGAATTGAGTAATGTTGAGAAAGAGCTCAAAGAATCCAAAAATGATCAGCAATTACTTGAATTAATGTCTCGTCTCGGCGAATTAGAAGCACAATTGAAATCTCTAGAAAATAAACAACAAGAATTTACCTCGAAGGAGTACTTATCGACTGTAATCGAGGAGTTCAGTGGAACAGTCCAAGATAGCATTACATCGAATCTCAAGCAAATAGCAAGCAGAAGTTTTCCCACGTCCTCCCCTTTAAGGTCCAATACAATCAATCCTCCCCCACCACCACCTCCAGGAACAATAAGTTCTTCTACAAACATTCGTACCCCCTCATCAAATATTTCCTATGTTGACTTTTCCGCGCTGACTTTAGAGAAATTATCAGAATTTTCCACGCAAACGCTCAGTTCTATGTCACTAGAACAACGAAACAAGTTTACTCTTCGATTGAAAGAGCTGCAACGACTTGAAAAGATGACACCTGAGGAACGCAAAGCATACCTTCAAGAAAAAATTGCCTTCAAACAACAACATTCCGACCGACAAAGTGTTATCACCAGTCTTACGGATTTATCGAATCCCTTGTTCAAAAAGATGAAAGAACAAGCAGATAAGACTATATTGGCTGGTAAAGGTACTTTTGGTTTTTTCAAGGAAAAAAAAGTGTTTGTGCACTGTCACAATTGTAATAATACAAATCAAATCCTCGAGGGGGAAGAAACTGCCTGTGAGGTTTGTCATACTCCGCTCAATACTCGCTAATCCGTATTGACAAAGACCTTGTCAATCGAAAACTATTGACAGAACGAATGACAAGCTTTTTAAGTTGACTCAATACTGAAGAGTTGACCAACTATTTGTCAATTGAAAACAGTTGACTTGATAGATGGGATTAAATTCACCAGTATCAAAAAGATGTAAAGTAGTGAAACAACAATGATGTATTTTGTTATGACTTGCGATATTGTACATTCAAAGGAAGTCACCAATAGACTTGAAGTTCAAGAAGAGTTGAAAACGGTAATTAAACAAATAAATATTGATCATTCAAAAAAAATAATTTCTCCCTTCATTATTGTCTGGGGGGATTCATTTCAAGGAGTTTTAAAAGAATTAACAGATTTTTATTCAATTTTTGAGCGATTAGAAGAAGATCTCTCATTTAAATTTCGATGTGGTTTAGGAATCGGGACGATTAGTACCAAATTTTCGAGAAATTCTCTGGAAATGGATGGTCATGCTTTTCATAGATCACGAGCAGCTTTGAAGATTGCAAGTGATAATGGTCGAACAGCTTGGATACTGTCAGAAAATGATTCATTTGATCAATTGACAAACTCTTTACTAACTCTCTTAACCACCTTAAAGTTGCAACTGACAGATAGACAAAAAGAGGTAATTCACCTTCGGAAACAAGGTTTAACTTATGAAAAGATCGGAAAAAAAATTGTAACAGAAAAAGAAGAAAACATTACAAAACAGGCAGTTTCAAACATTCTTAAAAGTGCCCATTGGGAGGAAATCGCATTTGCAATCGAAACATTAAATAAATTAACATACCCAAAGTGCTGATCCTAGGAGGATACCATTTGTTTCAACTGGATTTATTTGTAATACTTGTTTTGCTTTATCTATGCGCGTATCTATGGGCGATTTTTGGGGGAGCCTTTTTCGTTGGCCATTTCTTATCTCCCTATAAGGATCCCAAATCAACCGAGAAACCAATGGGTCTTTCGGGCGCAGGTAAAAAGATTGGACAGGTAGAAAGAGCAATAATCCTGACCTTGGCATTAATGGGAGAATTCGGAGCGATTTCCTTTGTATTCGTTGCCAAATCAATGGCCCGATTTGAACAACTTAAAGAACGCCATTTTGCAGAATATTATTTGCTGGGTACGTTGTTGAGTATCTTCTTTGCATTAGCTACGGCGATCCTGATCCAAGGAATAATAACGTTGCTTACAGTAACCATTTTACCAGAATTGCAAAATCTCTGGGGATCTTAAGAAAAAATTTGGATTGTTAAATTATACCGAGAGGAAAAATCGAAAGAAAGCTCCTCCTACATCTTTATATATTGGCACAAATATAATACTCATTTGATTATCCACCGAAAAGTAAAAGGTCATTTGAGGGAACAATAAATGACACAAAAATCGCTGAAAGAATTTGGTTTAGAATTTATAAACGAGATGGCTAAAGACCGAAAAGTTGCTCAGCAAGAGATTGGCGTAGTGGTATCAGGTACGAAGAGTACACTTATTGCCCAAGGATTACCACACTTCAGTTATCAAGATATTGACGCTTTGATTAAAACTGTACGCAAAGATACTGCTCGTGTTGTAGATAGCGAATTAACCCGCATTACGATCAAATCACTAGGACGGATAAGAGAAGTATTATCTGAGAGCACGATCATCATTCAAGATGAAGCTTCCCTGGAACAGGAGAATGAACTGGTACAATTACGAGAAAGTAATCTGGAATTTAAAACTCAGATAAAAGAAAAAAATACAGAGCTAAAGCAACTTGAAAGTGAAAAGGCCGACAGCTTCACTCAAGTGGCTGAAAAAACTGATCAGATCACCGTATTAGAGGCTGACATGAAGCGTGTACAATCACAGCTTGAAAATCAACAGAAAGAGCTTGAAGTTCACCAAACTCAGTCTAAGGAATTGATCAATGAGTTAGAAATTAATCAGGCGTTAATAGAGAAATTAAAAGAAAAAGAACTGATCCACGAAAAGGATATTCAAGAAGCATTAGCCTCTGTTGCAGAAACTTATCAGATTCAAGAGAACTACTACCAGCGTATGCTCCAAGACGGAATTCAAAGTCGAACCAAAGAGATTCGTCGAGAGATGGAAATAAATCTTGAGGAAATGAAAAAGAAACTAGAAACACAAAATACACGGCTAGAGGATGCGACACGACAACACAAAATTACAGTAGATCGATTAGAAGAAGCTACAAAAATCGCTGAAGAAGAACTATTAGAGGCACAAGCTGAATTATCAAAAGCAATTACGGAACGGCTTGAGAAAAATGTTCTCCTTGATTATACTCAAAGACTCCTTTCTACTCATCCATTATATGCGTCAATACTTATACTATTAAATTTAGGAGGAGTATTAGATCTTTCAACATTGGCTATGTCTGTAGGGGCTCATCCATTAAAATTAAAACAAATGCTTGGAGATCTAGTAACGAAAGGGCTGATAACAATTTCATCTGATGACCCTCCAAAAATTGCTGCCGTCATGGTATGAAAACCTAAAAACTCGTACAATTACTCAAAGATTGGCTGAAAATAGTTCTGGGTATAACTTTCTCTGAGATGCATCTGAATAGGATTTTTTTTCAACAATTCAAAGATAGAGGAGTTAGAAGAACTTAGCTCAAATTGATCTGTTTTCACTAAGGTCACATTTTTATTAACCGAAAGTAAACATCTTCTTTCATCAGGCTTGGCCTTAAGGAGGGGTTTCAATTGATCATACGTGCCCTTAGAAATACCCAAAAAATCTGCGATTTTATATGAATCGAACTTCGAATAAAACATTGCAAATATACCGGCATTCGTCAACATAGGAAGATCTATTATTGGGTCAGTTCCTATAAACACCATTGATACATCATATGCACGTAAGGTCCAAGGCCCGCGGCCAATTATTGACTTTGGTGTTGATTGTCTATAGGTTGGTGCAGGTAGGAGTTTGTTGATTTCATCAAGGATTATGACATTCTGGGGAAGTTTTTCTTCTTTGAAGGGGGGACGAAATTTCCGAATATAGTAATAGAGATACTGGAATATAACCTCCAGAAGTAATTGCCGGCCATTTATATCTTCCATGGCTTCAAATGTCGATAAATCCAAGATAATGTTATGAGAGAGAAATTGCGAAATATCAAACGTGGTTGAGCTCACAGTAAAACATCTTCCAGTATTGCCAAATAACAGCTTCATGATACGGTTAACAGTACCAGCCGATGTATTTTCTAAATAAGCTCCTTTGAGTCCAAGGACATTAGGCTTATTTAAGCATTGTAAGAATAATTTGAAATCGCCGTTCTCTTTAATGGTTTGAATGGTTGCTAATTGGATTAAGCGTCTCATCTGGGGAGATAAAGAATTAGCTTCATCAACCACATTTTCGAGCAATGAAACAACGAATTGAATATGATCTTCTGGAGAGATCAGAGGCTGACCTTGTGGATCCAAAGGAACTTCAAAAAGGTTAATCCCCCAGGGAAATGAATCAGAACCTGGTTTAATGTAAAAAAAATCTTGACAAAATGTTTGTACTGGATGGATATATTCACCTTTGGGGTCTATAATTAAAAAATTCACTTTATTTTTGTGAAATTGTTGAATTAGGTTAAAGACAAATCGACTTTTACCTTCTCCTGTCATCCCAAATACCGCCATATGACGAGACAGATCTTTACCTGAAAGAAGCAAAGGAGAATCAGTTGTCTTCCCACTCAGAATTGGGGTTCCAATTCTAAGTGTATCTTCTGTATCAAGATGTGATAAAGTGGAAGACATATTATAATTCTCCTTGTGAGGGACTATTTGATACCCATGTAGTGAATATTGATTGGTTGGTAACGATAGATAATTCATTAACGTAAATCCATCAGTAACCAAGGCTGGATGGATAGATCGGCTCTTGAAATGTGATTTAAAACGTTTAAACGAACGTAAAAAGGAAGGATATTTCCGAGTCTTAATTCCATGGGCTTTTAGAAATACAGAAACTCGTTCTAATTTGGCTAGTAGCTGTTCTTCTGAACGCTCAACCATCAAAAGATGAACTGAAAAAGAAAAACAACCAGCTTCTTCCATAAGATTCATACTGAAAGGTTGTGAACGACGTTCAACCTTTCCTTGTTGGATATTAAATCTAATTTGGTTTCTATAATCAGCAGTTTCTAAGGATTGAAATTCTTTCGGAATTTTCTGAGATTTGAATGGAATCTGTAATAGGGTGAAAGTTGGATCATCAGTGATTATTTCAAGTAACCCATTAATGAATCCATCTTTCGTTGATAAAGAAGGTAAAGAGTCAATTTCTAGACCCAGCAACCCGCCGCTATGAAGACAGGGTTCTTCTGGGTCTAGAAAAAACTGAGGCTCGATCATACTAAGAAGTCTAGGGATTGGATCTTCACTTGGTTTGAGAAAGTCGGCATGAAGTCCGAGAGAAATGATGAATTGCTGGAGTGTAGCAGTTGCAGAGTGTGAGGAACTTCTGAAAAAACGTCTTCTAGGTTTAACATGCATGCAAATATGAACTGTTTTGGGTTCAAAAATCGCGTATTCTAGAGTAAAAGAATCAGATACATTTCTAAGAAGCTTAATACTTGATTGATCTATCTTATCAGGAATAAAATCGAAATGAAATGATGTAGAACTAGTCTGCAAGGCTTGAATCTCATTTATGAATAGTTGAGGACTTATTTATTAGTCGGTTCAGTTCTAGGTGGCATCATAAGAAAAAACATACACAATGATTAATAAACACCCAAATTTGTATCGGAGAGGAGCTCTTCATTAAAGGAGGATCATTTTTTGTGAATCCATCATCAAAGCTGAATGGGTATCTGCTGAAGTGCTACCGTATTTTGATAATATACCTCGGAAGATTTCACACCTCCCCATTTTCTCGATTATAGATGAAACAATCACTTTGAAATCGATTGTCGTAAAAGCATGATTTGACGACGTTTCCGTCACTATTTGGTCCATTGACGCTTTTTATTTATTTCTTCTTTTTCTCGAAACGCATCTTCTAAATTGATATCATAACGATTAGCAATTGCACACAGGAATATGAAAATATCTACTAATTCATATGAAATTTGGGAGGTGGTTGAATTAAGATCAATATTCAACCCTTCTTTCTTTCGGACAGCTTTGAACAATTCTCCTACTTCTTCCCCGAGTAATAAGCATTTGTCAATCACTGATTGGTCTTTAAAATCCCTCTCCTTTTCTAATTCAGCTACATACTTCTGGTAGGCAATTAATGGAGGAAATTCTTTCAGAGATGCCATATTAACTAACTTACCTTGTTATCAGATAACGAAATCAAATCTGAATATGATACTTCAATTAGATCTTCCGTAGAGAGCTGGAACAACTTTTGATAATGATCACATTGTTCTTGAAGTTTTTGAGTACCAATTGACCCATCGTTATCGATTGCTTCCACTTCCATGAAGTGACCTAGATTCTTCACGTAATCAATATGAAATTTAACATTATCAATAAAATAAATCTCACGTTCTTTATCAACTACAGTTAAAATACCTAGGGTTTTTATCAGTATTTCTTTCAATGAAGACGTGTTATCTGATTCAGGATGATGAAGAAGAACTGTTGATTGTTTGGCATTCGCAACATTCGGTCTTTCATAATGGATTAATGCATTTTCGATATTCCCTTCTCGAAGTTTCAAGCGCCCAGACTCTACAATGAAGTACGTATCTATTTGGTGATCTTTCCCCTTAAACACTGGATTCTCGGATAAGAGAATCTTACGAATTCTCTCGGGATTGTCACATCTTGCTTTAAACTCAATATTAATATGGACCATTTATATTAAATCCTGTATTATACCGATCACTTTATTGATGGACTCCTCGGATTCATCGGAGGTATTAAATGGAAGTTTTATCACTTTCATTCCTCTACTCCATGCGGGATATGCCGATTCAATTTCTGACAAGAGTTCTAAATAGCCATTTTCCAATTCCTGAAGATATGCAAGTGGAACTAAATCCCCACGTTCAGCTTTTCGATCTCTGTTCCTTATTCGTTCTCGTGCTACATCAGGAGGAACTTCCATGAATATTATAACACTTGGAGGAATCAAAGAGTTAGTCATAACCGAGTATGCGCGTTCGTAAATAGCCCATTCGATTCGATCCATTTTTCCCGCTTTATATAACATCTTGGCAAAAACACGATCTCCAGGAAGCCCTCTATCAATTACTACCCCTTGACCTGTAATAGATTCAAAAGAAGCCAGTTTTTGTAATGCATAGCGGCGGTGGAGTAGATCAATTTGCATGGCAAACGCCCAGCGATCCTGATCCTTGTAAAACATTTCTAATAATTCTAAATTTACTGGTTCATAAATAGCACGAAAATTAAGCTTTCTAGAAATAGCTTTGGTCAGTGTTGTCTTACCACATCCAATTATACCTTCAATCCAAACGACAGGTTGAGGTTTTGATTCAAATAATTTATCTAATTTAGAATCCATATCAAACATTATCCTTTAGGATGACAAATTTCTTTGGAATATCATTCGAGTATTAATCGATATATAATTCATTATGTGAGAAATAAGAGTCAAAAAAAGACCCGAATATCACTCAATTGTGATTAAGTTTAGTGTGAATGTGAATAAGAACTAAGTTTGACTTAATATTAAAAATCCATTCATCTAATCTTTTAGTAGTACCCTGTCGATACGCTATATCGAGACAGATTCATTAATAATTTCACAAGAGCGGAAAAGTTTCCCCTATCTCAATTCTTACTCAAATATCAGTCGAAATCTAACCTATAATGAGATAGGATGGAAGGGTCATTGTTTTTGTTAGACCATCTACCAGTTTTCTGAATATTGATAGGCGAGAGTATAGTACTTCTCAGACATCGCTGTTAGTTCCGCTTTCTTCCCGCCATCAACTTCCTTAGAGGCCTGAAAACCATACACCTTACCCCGAACATAAGCACGATATGATTTAAAAAAAGAAATGTTTTCTAAGAGTAAGTCATCTCCACTAAATTTGACATACATATCAACAAAATACCTAGATAATTCTCTTTCATCCCAAAAATCTAAATCCATAGCAAGAAAGCCCACATCCTCAGCTACATCTCCATATCGTAATAAGGAACTGAATTCTATACAATCAAATATCAGAACCTCATGATTGGGTAGTACGAAGATATTTCGGGATTGAAAATCACCATGATTATCAGTTATCCGATTGGCATTGATTCGTTCCTTAAATAGTCCCCGATTACCTCGTAAAAAACATGTAACTTTTTCTCGAAAAGATTCGTCAATAGAACGGAAAGTAGCCGTTGTACGAAAATTCTCATCCCATTTCTCACCAATAAATTTTAAATCACCATATTCTGGAACTTTGGTCGTATTTGCATGAAACTTGGCAATGACTTCCGCAATCTTGGATACGGATTCTCGGGTGACCTTTTTTTCCTCTAGGAGGTTGACCAAGAGGTATTCTTCAGGTAAGCGCTTCATTTTCACCCCATACTCGATGATTGTACCTGAACCATTGATTCGGCCCATATCATCAATATAAAATGTATTTATGTAAATATCAGGAGAAAATCTCGAATTTAGCGCAATTTCTCGTTCACAGAATTTCTTTCGCAAATCAAGGGTGGAAAAATCTAGAATATCGCCAAATTTTACTGGTTTTTTCACCTTGAACGCGAAATCACCACTTAGAAAGACCCAAGAAATATGAGTCTCTCGTAGTTCTACATTTTCCACAGAGTAATCATATGCGGAAGGATTCAGAAGCATTTCAGGATGGAATCTCGTCGTAATATCTCTTCACTTCCTCAATACAAGATGTTATGGATTGTTGAGTATCAATAATAAGGTGTGGCTGCACAATTGTCTCGAAGCGTTCTTTTAATGCTAAATATATTTGATATCTAGCGTCACTGACATTATTATCGGAGAGCTCTCTATTCTGAAGTCGAGCTTCCATCAATTCGTCTGGAAAAATCGTTTTAATAATTATGTATTGATGACTCAAACGGTTACAAATATCAAGTAGCTTTTCTCTTTTCTCTTGACGATAAAAAGTCCCCTCCACGACAACAGAAAAGCCTTGCGTTAGCAAAATGTCTACCATTAAATTTATGACATTATAGACTATATCTCGTTTATCTTGGGAATAGATTTTCTGATTAAAATCCATATATTGGTGTTCAGATAGACCAAAGTAAAGACGTCTCACTTCATCAGTACTGAGGGATATAAATCCAGAAAAAAACGAGGAAAGGAGGTTTTTTGCCAGGAATGTCTTCCCTGTACCTGGAAGTCCAGCTATTAGGACAAACATATTGTGAAGTGTCAGATAAAATTCATTATATTTGACTGATGGATCATCCTCAGTCACTTTATTGATAATTCTGTAGGTTAGATATTCTTTCTAAAATGCTGCTCTCAAGTCTCCAATATCTCTTCACTCCCTCGATAAACAGTGATAAGAGTGTATTTGTCTGGTAGTGTTAATTGTTAGCCAAGATTTAGTATCTATAACTGACGAATTCCATAATCTTCTGTCACACAATCTCTCAGACCAATATAAAGTTAATATTAGGGCTTCAAACAGTGAAATTCAGTGATGATCAGTGATTCGCCTAACGTGATGGTAAGAGATCTGCACTGGTGAAGAATAGCAATTTTACAAACCCTAGGGTAATTTGTATGAAGCTGTTTTCCCACAAACTCTACTCTCAGGCATTTATTTCTTTTAGACAAGTGAGGAAAGCTGCAAACCGGGAAGATCTATGTAAATTATGCCCAGAGTACAAAAGCAATAGGATTTGTAATGGTTTACGATTAGAAGCAGAAGCGATGAGAAAATATTCAGATTATGCCTC
>DXJL01000047.1 GCA_019057635.1 Candidatus Heimdallarchaeota archaeon | reverse complement strand
TTCTTATTGAACAGGATTCCCGTATAAGAAACGCCTCCGCGTCATTATTGAGTAGAAAGTATTTTACTGAGTTAGTTACCTCTGAAGGAACCCACATTTCACAAACTTTAATTCAATGTGGTGCTTCAATTACTGGAATGCTTATGGCAGGACCTGGAGGAATGGTCGTACGAACAAACGAAAACTATCAATCCAAAGGATTTGAGTTTCTGGATGAATTTGATCTTTACAGTCAGGCCGTTACCACAGGATCTGATTTGAAAATATTAGCTGATAAAGCTGTCAATCCTCCATCTGGCAAATTTAATCTCGTTCTTGAGCCATCACATTTAGGATTAGCCATTCACGAAAGCGTTGGCCATCCAACTGAACTTGATCGGGTACTGGGTAGGGAAGCAGATTTTGCAGGGACTTCTTTTATTCAACCCTCATTCTTGGATGAGGATTTTCAATACGGATCCGAAATTGTAAATATTGTTCATGATCCTACCTTGACTCCAGCTTTAGGAGCGTATGCTTATGATGATGGGGGTACGAAAGCTCATAGACTCTCTGTAGTAGAAAATGGTCGGTTTAGTGCATTTCAAAGCGACCGGTCGACAGCTCGGGAAATTGGGCTTACTAGTGCTAGTGGAAATAGTCGAGCTCATGGTCATGATCGCTTACCTATTGATAGAATGGCTAATCTCTATTTTGAACCAAATATCAAATACGCTCTCTCCTCCTTGGATGAACTCATAGAAGAAGCTAAATCAGGAATTTATGCCCTATATTCTAGAACGCATTCTATTTCACCAAACCGTTCTAACTTTCAATTTACCACACAGATGGGTTATTTGATTGAGAAAGGGGAACTCAGTAAACCCTTAAAAAACGTTGTTTATGGTAGTCGCACCTTAGATTTCTGGAAGAAATGTTTAGCTACAACTAAAACTGTTGAAATCTTTGGAACTCCTAAATGTGGTAAAGGTAATCCTGGTCAAACTATTTGGACGTCCCATGGGGGCAGTCATACTTTATTTGAAGATATACGAATCGGTGCGTGAGTTAAATGGCAAATAAACTGATAACTAAAGAAGCTAGTGAACTTGCAAGAGAAATCGTTACTATAGGATTAGCAGAAGGTGCTTCTGAGTTTCAAGTTAAGATTCGAGATACTCATGCAAATTATATTCGTTTTGCTAACTCGGAGATTCATCAATTCTCACAAGATAATATCCGAGAACTAAAGCTTGTAGCATTAATCAACAAGAGGAAAGGGCTATCCCTTGTAGTACCCACAACAGATGGAGGTCTCAAGAAGTCAATTAGGAATCTGGTTTCTGCAACCAAAGTAAATTCTGACGATCCTGATCAACTGTCTTTTTATCCAACAGGAAAGGCATACAGAGAGTTAGAATTAGTAGATGAATCTTTCAAATCTTGGGATCAGGAATTTATGGCTGAAACGGTTAAAAAAGTTATTCATTCAGCTCATGAAGTCGATAGCAGTGTCAAAAATGTTAGTGGTATGCTCCAAACGATGAATCATAAATTTGTACTAATGAACAGTCAAGAATTGTTCCTTTCTACTAATCAAACAGAATTTTGGTATGGAGTTGATATCCTTGCTAAAAAGGGAAAAAACACTGGACGAAATTCACAAGGGGAGACAAACAGGTTTGCTCACAATATTCCGTTTTTCGATCTAGCAGAAACTGCAGCAAAATTTGCTGTACTTGGAATTAATCCCGTAAAGCTTGAACCTGGAGATTACACGGCTATTTTAGACTACTATGCTGTACTTGAACCATTAGTATTCATTAATCTGGGTCTTAGTGGTCTGTTCGTTAAGCAACATAGAAGCTTTCTTGCACGAAAAATCGGTCAGAAGGTATTTTCAAATAAATTCAATTTAAAACATTCTCCTTTCTTAACACCACTAGTAACTTCGAAACCATTTGATGATGAAGGAGTTCCAACAAAAGAATTCTATTTCATTAAAGAAGGTGTTGTTGAATCGCTTGCCCACAACAGGTTGACTGCCTTTCAGATGGAAAAAGTGCCCAATGGATGTGGTTATGAATCAGAAAGAACCTCCTTTGGAATCCCAACAGCAACTCTCTTAGAACCCTCACGGGATCACACTTTTGAGGATCTTGTTCAAGAAATTGAGAATGGAATTCTAATTTCTAGACTTTATTATTCCAACTGGGCCAATCCTATGGCAGGAATATTAACAGGAACCACAAGAAATGGTTTTTTTAAGATTGAATCTGGTGAAATCACAACAGCTCTACATCCAATGAGACACACTACCTCTATCTTTGAGATGTTTGGTGAGGGGTTAGAATTGGCCAATAAAATTCATCAACCACCAATGCAAATGATGCCAGGGGTTCAATCTATTATGGTTCCAGCTTTAAAGACTTCTAAGATGCATATGACAACTTATGCAAATTAAGTATAGTAGGTGGACAAAATTATTATGACAAATATAATTATTGCTCATTTTTTTCACAGCAGATTGAAGAAATGCCAACAATTGAAGGAATGTAGATTCTTTAACAGAGGGGGATTTGTACATCATCACTTGTCAGCTCTAGAATCATTCTTTTCTGATCTCTGACAATTTGACCATCACGAAGCCAGCAAATCCTATCAGCGATGTCTATTAGCTTCAAATCATGTGTTGTATTAATGACAGTAACTCCCGTCTCTCTGTTCAGTTTTTTTAATAATTCTACAATTTGCGTTCCCGTTTGAAGATCTAAATTTGCCGTTGGTTCGTCTGCTAGGATTAAGCTTGGTCTGTTTGCGATTGCTCGTGCAATAGCTACCCGTTGCTGTTGCCCACCACTGAGTTCACTCGGTAAATGATGCATTCTATCTTCTAAACCAACTTGGGCCAAAGCATTTTCGGCTCGCTTATTTATTTCCTTTTTCGATTTTCCAGATAATTGTAAAGGAAAAGCTACGTTATCTAAAGCCGTTAATGATTCGATCAAATTAAAAGTTTGGAAGACGAAACCAATCTTAAAAACCCTAAGGGAGGATAATTCTGATTTATCCAGGTCTGATAGAGCCAACCCATCAATTAAGCATTCTCCTTCATCTGGAACATCTAATGCACCCACCATATTCAATAAAGTTGTTTTACCAGAACCTGAAGGCCCCATTATCACAATATATTCCCCTGGTTTTACTTCTAAATTAATTCCCCTCAATGCATGTACTTTTTCATCTCCAATTTCAAAATGCTTGTGTAATTCTTGGATTTGAACAGTTAATTTCACATCTGACATTCATTGATCTCCTCCAATTTTGGGGTCTTCACAAGCCCCGTCATCTACTGCAAGGGTAACTTTGACATTATGAATGGTCTCAATACGTTTAATTTTTCCATCATCTATCCATATAATACGATCTGATACATTTATCATTTTCAAATCATGAGTAGCTGTAAGAACTGTTGTTCCCTTTTCTGAATTTAAATTTCGTAATAAAGTTATTATCTCTAATCCTGTTTCAAGATCTAAATTTCCAGTGGGTTCATCCGCTAGAATAATCGCTGGATCATTAACTAAAGATCTAGCAATAGCTACCCGTTGTTGCTGCCCACCGCTAAGCTGAGCTGGTCGATGATTCATGCGATCACCTAATCCAACAAGCGTTAATACCTCTTTAACTTTTTGTTGACGAGATTCACGTGGTTTTTTGGCAAAAATGGCTGGCATTTCTACATTTTCAAAAGCAGTTAACACTGGTATTAAATTGAACGTTTGAAAAATATATCCTATCTTTCTGCATCTCAACCAAGCTAATTCGTATGCATCAAGTTTCGCAATATCTACTTCATCTATATAGACATGACCAGATGTTGGTTGATCTAAACCTCCAACACAATTGAAAAAAGTAGTTTTTCCTGAACCTGAAGGCCCCATCAGCGAAACGTATTCTCCGTGTTTTATTTCAACAGATATTCCATTCAAAGCTTCAATTTTTGCTTCTCCCATATAATATGTTCTGTGGACATCTTCAGTTTTCAGAGTGAAT
>DXJL01000046.1 GCA_019057635.1 Candidatus Heimdallarchaeota archaeon | reverse complement strand
CACCGAGATAGGTGTTGACAAAATTGCTGCAAAAGTTAGAAAACCACTTTCAGGCATCAAAATCGCTACTCATAATGGTTGTCACTTCCTTAAGCCCCCAGAAATTATGCAGGTTGATAATCCTGAAATGCCTGTAAAATTGGATCAGCTTGTGGAAGCTCTCGGTGCTGAATCTGTTCCTTATTTAAACAAACTGGCGTGTTGTGGAGCTGGAACAAGACCTACTGATATGGATGCATCACTAAAAATTGCCCATGAGAAAATTGTTGGAGCAGAAATGGCACAAGCTGATGCTCTCATAACCGTATGCCCTACTTGTTTTGTTTCATACGATACTGGTCAACGTCTTATGGCAAAACACTTCGAAAAAACTACCCTTCCCGTGTTTTTCTATGGAGAATTGCTTGGTTTAGCCATGGGTCTCGACTTTAGTGCTGGATTTAAAATGCACGCTATCAAGGTACAGAATTTTCTCGACAAGTTTTCAACAGAGATAAAAACAAGCTAATTTCTCCCCTCTCTTTTTTCCTTGAAAAAATTCTATACTAGGTTTGTTATTTAATCTTACAGGACTCGCGAATTGTCACCATTCAATTTTCTTCTTGCACAAACACGCGGTACCCTCTCCCCGCGGGAGTACGATAAATCAAATCTTGCTCTTCAAGACGGGTTAGAATTCGTGTTATAGTAGATTTTGAATAGTTAGTCTTTTGAGGTAGATCTTTTTGGAGTAAATTCCCCTGATTGTCAAATAAAACGTTGAGGATCAGTTTTTCCTCGATCCCTAAAATTTCCCATTGTGCTGAGGACGTTAGACGTGTGGTAATTTTTTCCTTGATTCCATCTTCTGGAGAATCGATAAGTTCCTCTTCCTTGTCGGTCATCACGAGGATTTTTGATTGTCGTTGTTGTTTTATGTGTCGATACAAAAAGATTATTGCAACAACTAATAATCCTGCAAGTAAAAAAACGATTCCAGCTAGTAACAATATGACATATGGATTACTGAATAACCCAGAATTTTCTGGACGTGAGCCTTGATTTTGACTGCTGATGTTTGAGAAAAATAATTTTATCTGGCTGTTTAGCTGAATATAAGGAGAATTAATTTCAAACCACCTGACTAAGAAGGAGATATCAAAGATTACCGTCAATATCCAATCTTACGAAAAATTTCTTTTAGTAATTATGATTTCTTGAATAGTTTTCGAATTTGTTGGGAAAATTCGTACCCATTCTATCTGATTAAGTCATTAAGAATAGATATTTGAATATTCAAAACGTGTAATCAATAAAGTCTATTTTTCGTTTAAGTTATCAAGAATGTTTCTTTCTTGCTCTATTTACTGGAGGTTCATTGTTTCAGCCAAGATTGATTACTATGTCTAGATTTTGTCCAATTACAAGTTAGGAAACAATTAATATTTACAAGAAACGATTAGAAATAAATTTCAAATTCTATGACTTTATAATCACCCCACGGCTTACTCTATGTGGTGAAAGCCAAATGAAGCGAAAACACTTAATCAGTGGATTAATAATATTAGGACTTGTAGCGGTTATTGCAACAACCGTAGTCGTTAATGGTTCAGTTATATCTGAAACATTAAATGGAACGAGAGATGGTACTTGTGATGGTTTGGGACCTCATGGGCAAACTGGTAATGGAAATCATCGTGGAAATGGGCCCATGGATGGAACTGGAAATCAATGGAGCTCACAAGGTCATCATGGTGACGGTACTTGCAAGTAAACCAGTATAATTGATGGATAAACTTCTTATCCATCCTCTCTTTTTTATTGACAAGATGTAAAAAGAAGAGAAGGGTTGAGAATAATTTTATTTTACTTTTATTCTCCATGTAAGACCTGAATCACGGTTAAGATTATTAATAACAGGACAATGTTTCCAGACTTGTTCCATCATCTCATCAATTTTTTCCTTCGGTGCAGATGATCTAATTTCTACTATTGGTTCAAGTTTATCATACATTCCCTCATAGTTTGCATCATCTGTTCCAAAAATCCCTGCTAAATTTATGTGACCACGTGAAAATATTTTGATATGATCGATAGGAACATCCATGATTTGACTCCAAAATTTAGTTACCGCACCAATACACGAGCCAACAGCAGCGAGAATTCCTAAGAGTGGTGAAGGCCCAAGGTCTTTTCCTCCGAGGCCTGGAGGAGCGTCATAAATAGCTTGAAAATCTTGTCCCATCTTGGCTATAAAACTTCCATCAGGTTGAGATTCAACAATAACATTGAAATTCTTCACACCCTTGGAAGAATCCTTTTTTACTGCTTCATAAGTTTCTAAAAATCCCATTATTATCATCTTTTTGAAAATATTTCTGTTTCATTCGAAATTGAAAACTGTATACCTATTATATTTTTAGAAATATAAAAACTTTTGTGAAAATTTAAGATTCAGAAGATTTAAGGTATATCAGTTAATTGTGTCAAAAATAACCGTAACTACATTATCATCATGAATTATTCACAATAGATTCTTAACTAAACAAAATATCCAGATGATTGCTTCTAAATATTCAATTTAGGGCAGCCAAAAAAAGTTAGGTTTACCTAATTTTGCGAAAAACGAAATTGGTCGTGAATAAGGTGACAGAAGTTACAGAAACATTAGATCTTAGTGGAGAGGTTTGTCCTTATCCAGATGTAAAAAGTAAAAGGAAAATAAAGCGAATGAATTCTGGTGAGGTACTGGAACTCATTATAGACTATCCATTATCAGCAGAGCGTGTACCAGAGACAATGAAATCTCTTGGACATGAGGTTCTTTCAGTTGAAAAAACTGGAACCGCCGAATGGAAAATTTTAATTAAAAGAAAATAGAGGAATATTCGATGGCATTAGATTTTGCAGTAGTAGTTATACCAGGATTGGTTGTTGGAATTATTTTTGGTTTCGTTCTCCAGAGAGGACGATTCTGTATGAATTCTGCTTTTAGAGATATTCTTGTGTTAAAAGAGTATACGTTGCTAAAAGCTGTTGCATTAGCATTATTGGGTCAAATGATTGCTTTTCATATTTTGGATTTACTCGACATTATCACTCTTAATCCTAAACCTCTTGCTTGGGGTGGAAACATACTTGGTGGATTTCTTTTCGGTATAGGAATGGCTTTAGCCGCAGGTTGTGCCTCTGGTACTACCTATCGTGTCGGTGAAGGAATGATGGGCTCTCTCATGGCTTTATTAGGTTTATCTCTTGGAGCTTATACCACAGGAGTAGGTATCTTATTGAAATTTAAGGATTCTTTACGTGCAGATACCACAATTAATGCTGATGATGGTACGGCTTTAACATTAGGTAACATCTTAGGAACTGACTTAGCTGACATTTTAACTTGGTTAACAGTCATAGTTATTGCTGTTATTGGCATTGGTTTGATCGTTTGGAAACTTTATCTTCCTTGGAAAGAAGGAGGAGGTAAATTGGATTTCACAAATCTATTCGAAAAAATTTTCAAACAAGGTTGGAAATGGTGGGTTACAGGTACTGCTATTGCAGCGATTGGTGTTTTAGCGTTTATTTCTTCTGCTGAAGCTGGTAGAAATTATCCATTAGGTATTACTGCTGGATGGTTAGGCTTTTTGAAATACTTCGTCTCCGGTACTGATCCTGCTGAAGCAGCTTTAGGTTGGATAGTATTTCTAGTACTTGGAGCTGTTATTGGGGCGTTTATTGCAGCAATGATCGCGAAAGAATTCAAGCTTCGTGCTCCTAAAGATGGTAAAATATTACTCGGCCAATTTGTTGGTGGTGTAATGATGGGTATCGGTGCAGTGCTAGCCGCAGGTTGTAATATTGGCAATCTCTTAAGTGGAGTTCCCCAACTGTCTGTAGGTAGTATTGTTACATCGATTTTTATTGTCTTAGGAACCTGGATAGCCTCTTATCTCTTGTTCATGAGAGATTAGAGTGAGAGTTCAAGAAATATCTTGTTTTTAAACAAGATCTTCTTACCCTTTTTTTTCATATACATATTAAAACAAAAAGATGTGAATAAGGAAAATTTAAAATTATTGAGATGAATAATTATGGCTAGTATCGGAATATTGTTTTTTTCAGGCCCCCATCAATCCCAAGCGCCAGAAACGGTTGTTGAGCTTTCAAACGCAGCGTTAGACAAAGGACATGAAGTCCAAATCTTTTGTTATATGGATGCAGTAAACGCGGTGTTAGAAAATCAGAAAAAAATTGAAGGGATCTTTGATGTTGAAGGAGGTTTTAGGGAAATCGTGGATAAAGGGGCCCTGATTCGTCTTTGTAGCTTATGTTTGTTAGTTCGGGGAACTGCAAAGAACTGTATGAAATGTAAGGAGTCTAAAGGAAAAATCAAAAGAGCTGGAACTCCTGATATGGAAAAAATTCTCAAAGAGACTGATAAGTTCTTAGTTGTCTGCTAGAAGAGTGTGAAATATATGCCAGAAGAAATGAAACTTGTTATTCTATTACGTCAACCTCCTCATGGGACTCTTTACCCGGTTGAAGGATTACGTATGGCTGTAGCTACCGAGGACTTTGAACCACTTGTGATAGCTATCAATGATGGAGTATATACGTTTTTGAAAGACACAGACAAGTCTGTGTATCAAATGCATATCAACTTCTTAAAAGAAATTGATCTAGAACTTTGGGTTGACAAACAATCATTAGAAGAAAGAGGTCTTACAAAAAGTGACCTAATTGATGAAGTTGAGGTTTATGACCATTCCACAGTGAGAAAAAGCATTGTTGGTGCTAATACGGTCATTCCCCTATAATATTTAAACGAGGTTTGATAAATATGTCTAAAATATTATTCTTTCTAACTTGTGAATGTAAACTAGGAATGGATTTAGCGCTAGAACAAGAGGGAAACGGTGATCAAGTTACAATTTGTTTATTGCAAAATGCAATTTACAATGCAAACAAAACAAACAAACAACTGGATGACTGTATTATTAGGGATGTATCTGTTTATGCAGGTGAAGAAGATGTGCAAAAGCGTGGGATAAAGAAACACCTACATCCTGAGGTCAAATTGTTAGATTATGGAGAGGTAATTGACTTAGTCTTAGAACAAGACAATATTGTCAACTTATGAGAATCCTTCCCATCTTTCACTTTTTGAAAGATGGTTTTCTCAATTTATTTGATGATTCATCCGATTCAGTAGCATTCCATGTGATGTGATAAGAATAAATCATTTTCTTAATGAATCAGATAGCTTTAACTTCGCAAGAAATAACTTTAAAATTAAGATAAACTGAGACTTGAATAATGAGTAAACAAAATGATTTACTAACGGAAAGGATAGAGGATTATCTTGAAATGTTACTTCGTGTGACTCAAAAGAAGAAGTTTGCTCAAGCAAAAGATATTTCGGAAATTCTGGGTATCACACCCTCCAGTGTAACAGAAATGTTCCAAAAAATGAGCAAAAAGGGGTTTATTAACTATCAGAAATACTCGGGGGTTACTCTCACAGAAAAGGGGGAAGTCGCAGCGAATAAGGTCTACCAAAAGCATAAGATATTAGAAAACTTTTTGTTAACCTTGGGGGTGAATGAAGAGATCGCTATAAGAGATGCATGTGAAATAGAGCACAAGGCAAGTAAAGAGACAATATTGAGATTAAAACGATTCATAGAATTTCTTGAGATGTCTAAAAAATCTGGAGGATGGATTGATCATCTTTACCATTATTTTGAAACAGGGATCTTTATAGAATGCCAACCTGATCATAAAGGTAAGTGTCCTGTTCATTCGTTGAAAAAACTTATTTCTTAAAAATTTTTGATATGAGAGAATAAACCTTTAATGTTGGATAAGCGAAAAAACCGAAATAGACGTTCCATATATTGATATAACATTTTTAACAAGCTAGGAAGTTAACATCTACACTGAAGAGCACCGAAAAATTACCTATTCACTTCATTGTAGAACTTTCTACCTTAAAATATGAGATCATCTTTCAAAATAGTTTTACTCATATTCCTACTAGCAATTTTTCTCATATAATACTCTTCACCCTCATAAATCAACTTTATCATTTTTTTTTCCTGTATCAGTCTATCCACTAATTTTATATCGACATTTTTTCCAAATAATAACTTTTCAACAGCTTCTTTTCGCATTGGGTGAACCGAAGTAATACTCAAAAGATCCTTCTCAACATCTGTTGTACCATAGAAAGAATCACCTTCATAACCAATAAGATATTCAACATTTGGTGGCCTTAAGAATTTTGAAAATTCTTGAAAAGCTCTGTTTAAAAGATCCTCAGAGGGAGGTTTAACCCAATACACTGCAGGGGGTCTGGTTGGAATCGCTAAATAAGCCTTTTGTAGATTTTGTAGTGATTTTAAGAATTGAGCAATTCTCACAAATTCATGTTTATATTCAATATTGTCTATTAGCATCGTTTCACTGATTAAAATTCCTTTAAAGTCTTCTGAAAATCTTTTAATTCCATTAATAACTGCGTTAAGCGTTAATTTTTTACTTGGATGATTGATAGTCCTCCAGAGTTTTTCAGTGACACTGTCAACTTTTATGGAAACTAGATCAGCATCCAGAAGACTCGTTCTAACATCGTCTAAGAATAAAAGTGAGGAATTTGTAATTACTGCTATTGGGATACCAAGATTTTTTAAAAGTCCAATTTCCTCCTCTAAATTCATGTCCAGTGTTGGTTCACCATCTGGTACAAATGTAAGAAAGTCAATTTTTTCATTTTGAGCCCTAACTTCTGTTACTCGATCACTAACTTGATTGAAAATTTCTTCTGGATTATAAAATGGGCTCCGTTCAATTTTTATCCTTGTTGTGGATCCGAGCTGACAGTAAACACATGAATAAGTACAAATTTTGGAGGGAATGTTGTTTATACCTAAACTACGTCCTAGTCTGCGCGAAGGAACAGGGCCGTAAGTTAAAAATTGTTTTTTTCGCATTCTAGTTCTCTCATAATATAACGTGAAATTCAAGATGTAAAATTATTGCAAGAAAGGAAGAATTCTTCTAATCGTAGCAATAGCCCCCATAATAATCATAAAAGCAATTCCAAAACTCAAAACAAAAAATTTCGTTTTTGGTTGCTATTAGATAAATGAAAATAAGGAAGATCCTCCTAATATCAGTAATGAAACTGCAGTAGAATAATAATTATACCAGCACCTAGTATCATCATAATGAATTCTCGTATTTCATCTTTGAGACCTACCTTGGAGTGTAATTCGGGGTAAATATCTGTAAGCGCAATATAAAGAAAACTCGCTGCTGAAATTGCCATTACATAAGGAATAGCTGTCCGCATAGTATCCAATGCAAAGTACGCTAATATTGCAACTGGAAGGGTAGTTATACTTGATAGCAGATTCAATATTAAGGCTTTTCTTTTTGAATAGCCAGAATGAAGAAGTAGGGCAAAATCACCAACTTCTTGCGGAATTTCGTGAGCGATTACTGATATAGTTGCAGCAATCCCAATGGGTATCGAAATTAAGAAACTACCTGCGATGACAAGACCATCAGTCGCATTATGAAAAGCATCTCCTATGATAATCATAGGACCTACAGTTCTATGAGCTTCACACTCCATATCATGACAATGTCGCCAAATTACTGTTTTTTCCAAAAGAAAAAAAAGAAAAATACCTATTAACACAGTCGATAGAGTTGTTCGTGGATCTAGATGATTAAGTGCATGGGGAATTAATCCTAATAGAGCTGCTGTAAGAAGAGTACCACTAGCAAACGAAATTAAGCAAGGAATTAGAAATTTTTGAATGGGTTCCCTAATCAATAGAAAAACAGTTGCTGTGATAACTGCTCCTACACTACCTAATGAACTGAATACTATTATCCATACTAAAAGCATTTTTCTCACTCAATGAATTTCATCTGTTTTTTTCCAATTATGGGTTATTCTTTCTCCTTTAATTGCAATAAATCATGAATATTAGTCCATATTTCATTCAAGGGTTCCTCTAACTCCGAAATACCATGCTCTAGAACAGTTTCTCCATTAACCATTGCTTTATAAATATCTAAATTGTAAGAAACTTCCCCAACAATAGGGATACCTTCATCTCTACAAAAATCATTAATGTTAATCCTTTGTTCTTCATTAATCGTCGCTTTATTAATAATAACTGCTGGGTGAAGCTTGAAAAACTGGATAAGTTCGATAGCCCTTTTCATATCGTGGACTGCAGTCATGGTTGGTTCTACCACAATTATAACTAATTCTGCATTTGTTAAAGCTGCAATAACTGGACATCCAATTCCTGGACTACCATCGACTATAATTACCTTTTTCTTGAGTTGTTTAGCTATCATATGACTCTTTTGTATCACTTCACTAACTAATTTACCTGAATTTTCTGCTCCAATATCTAATGATGCATGAACCATAGGACCAAATCTGGTTTGAGCCTCATATATAGTACCTGAAGGTTGAATTTCCATTGTTATTGCTTTTGTAGGGCAAATCCACGCGCATGCACCACACCCTTCACATCTTATGGGGTCTATTTCAAATTCAGTACTAATAGCATCAAAACGACAAACTTTGAAACATTCTCCACAATTAGTACACATTTCTGAATCCTTAATGGCAAGTTTGCCGCTTAAAAACCTCTCAGATGAGGTGTTTTCAGGATTCAGTAATAAGTGTAGATTTGGGGCATCAACATCACAATCTGCCATAAGAGAAATCGGTGATGATAATTGTGCTAGTACTGCAGCCATGGTCGTTTTTCCTGTTCCTCCTTTACCAGAGAGAACCGTAATTTGCTTTATTTTCTCGTTTGTCATTTGTCCCCCTCCATAATTTCTTGCCATAATTTTCCAAACAATTCATCAAATCTTTTTGCAGTCCCAATAAGAGGTAATCCATGAGAATATAGATGAAGAATTTCGTTATCATGTGGGATTTCCAATAAGAGAGTATACCCATTCTCGTCAACTAACCGATTTATGCGGTCATCACCTATATCTGCTCTGTTATTTACGATTCCAAAGGGTATCTTGAGCTGCTTCACGAGTTCAATGGCAATACAAAGATCATGTTCTCCTGCAGGAGTTGGTTCAGTTACTAGAACGACATAATCTAAATCAGAAAGACCTTCAACAACTGGACAGGCCGATCCAGGGGGGAGATCCAAGATAATGTGCTTAGTTTTTTGCACAAAAGCAATTTTCTTTAATTCGTGAATGATGGGTGTAGCTATAGCTTCCCCTACATTTAAGATTCCTTCAAAAAAGGTTAAATTTTTCTCATAAATCGAAGACTCAGCTGCTGATGGATTTTTCGATCTTTTAACTGTTCCAAGCTTATGAAAACGTTCTGTTATTGCGTTAACTGGGCAAGCTATAGAACATAACCCACATCCGTGACATAATTCATCGAAAATCATTACTTGGGTAGGTAGGACGGCGAGTGCATTATATTCACATAATTCAGCACAAAGACCACAATGAGTACAAATCTCTTCATCCACTTCAGGCCTTAATAATCCTACATCTTGAAAATGAACCATAGATCTGTTTAGAAAGTGATTGTCATTCGGTTCTTCAACATCCAAATCAAAGAGGGAGACTGGCTGTTGTTTAGCAAGGTAAAGGGATAAATTAACTGCCACTGTGGTTTTACCAGTTCCTCCCTTTCCAGATGCTACTCCTACTATCGTTTGACATTCCTCCTAATGCTGATGATCATGTTTATGCTTATGATCTTCATTTCGATATTTATGCTCTTGACATGCATCGATATCAGTAGCCATTTGTAATTTATTATTTTTGAATTGCTCAATAGCCTCTTTCACTATTCCTTGAGCGCCAATGTAGATTTCTACTCCATATTGTTCAAATAGTTGAATTGCTCTTCTTCCAATTCCACCACAAATCATTACATCGACATCATATTCTCGAAGAAGTTCAGCAGGTAATTTGGTACCTCCTCGATGCGAAGAGGTATTTTCAATGACTTCTACCTTACTAGTGCTATCATCATATATTGTATAATTTATTACACGACCAAAATGGTAACCTACTTGATCTTCAAGCCCACCTATTGTTTCAGAAGGGATACATATTCTCATTTTCGATCTTTCCTCATCTAAAACAAGTGCTAATTTCCTCTACCTCGTCCCTGTCCGCGGCCCATACCACGGCCCATACCACGGCCCATGCCACGGCCCATACCTTGTCCTCTACCAGGTCCAGTTCCGTGAGCACCAGTCATTTCCTTTAACGTACCAGCCAAAAAAGCATCAATATTCTCTTGAATTGACCCTATGATGCCTGTGTAAACTTTTATGTTTGCACCTTGAAAAACATTCCAAGCATTTGGACCCATTTGAGGAGCTATCACAGCTTCCACCTGCTTATTAAGCAAAGACTGTGCTGCTTGAATTCCAGCACCTCCTGCTGCATTTTGAGCAGTATTGGAATAGGCTGTACTAATTTCCTTTTCTATTTCCATTGTTGAATCATATACTATGAAATAAGTACATCGTCCAAAATTCGAAGCAAAGGAATCCGATAAATTACTTCCGTCTGAAGATAATCCGATTTTCATTTTATTGACCTCTATTTATTCTTATTTTTGATTTGAATTTTCTTACTATCTTATCTCTGAGTATGAAAGTGGAATTTAGTAGATCCACATTTTTCGCAGAGCGAAACCCTGATATTATCCTCAGGTAATTTCCAGGTGTGACCACAATCATCACAATGAAGAATTTCTGTCGTATTAGCGATTCGAATAGCTAATCCATGCACTAACGCCTTAGCAACCTTTCGATGAACATCATCTAAGTGCCTCGAAATAGTAGACTGAGATACTTCCATTTGTTTTCCAGCTTCGTCTTGTGATAATCCTTCTAGAGACGTTAAACGAAGTGTTTCCAATTCCTCAAGAGTAATGGCTACTTCTTCAGTGATTTCACTCAGTGGGATTCCACGCGGTTTGAAGTATGTGTGCGTTGGATCACAGCGAATCGTTCTGGGATTTCTACTTCTGGGTATTTTCAATATCTCCTTCTATCAACCATCCACAAACCTTTGGAGCAGCTCTTTAGATGAATGAAATTTCAATGCAACAGATTTTTTTCTTCGTATTCCTTTTCGTTTATAAGAAAGTAAATTGTTCAAATTCAATTCACATTTTGCATATATATTCATATACCTTTTGCATATATATTCATAAAGAATTCTAGTCTTCCCTTCAAACGGGATCAATTTCTCACGAATTCGATTCACGAATCCCATGACGACTATTGAGATGATCAACTTACTAATACTCAAGAAAAACTGTCACAAAATATAAAAAACTTGAAATTTATATAAGAGAGAAATGTGCGGTGATGGACAATTTTAGAAAAACTGGTTATTCAAATTTTAGTTGATAATATAGCGGGTCCTCCAGGGACTATTGGTGAAAGTGGTTTTTCTGCTCTGGCAGAAGCTTTTTTCACAGATTCATCCAGATTGAAAGTGCTTTTCGATACTGGGCCATCACCTACGGCTTTGTTAAACAATAGTAAGATATTAAAAGTCGATTTTAATACAATAGATGCCATAGTGCTAAGCCATGGTCATTGGGATCACGTAGGAGGGTTAAATGAAGTGATAAGTTTAATAGGGAAACGAGTACCATTGATTTGTCATCCTCAAGCTCTTTCCCCGAAATTTATTTCAGACCAAGGAAAAATTACCGATATAGGAATTCAAGGACTGATTGATTCAGTAACTAGCTTAAGAGAAAAAACTAATCTGATAGCTACAAGGAATTCTTACAAGTTCAGAAATTCCTTACTTACATCTGGTGAGGTTCCACGTAGAAATCCTTATGAGACATTGTCAGGAAAATTAAAAGATGTTATCACTGTGAAGAATGGGAAAAATATACCTGATATAATCATCGATGATCTTTCTTTATTTTTTCATCTTGCAGATGACACAGTAGTTATCCTTTGTGGATGTTGCCATGCTGGTATAGTTAATACAATTTCAAAAGCGAAAGAATTAACTAAATCTGAGAAAATAATTGGAATAATTGGGGGGCTTCATCTTGTGAATGCGTCATATAAACGTTTAGAATATACAAAGCGAGAATTGAAGCACTATCCAATTAAAGTTATCGCTCCTTGTCACTGTTCTGGGTTTCGAGGTAAGATGGCACTTTCTAAGGAATTCGGTCAATCTTTCCAAGAAATTAAAGTTTTATCTAAGATAGAATTTGTTGCTACTCACTGATGTGTTTTGGTTTCATTTTCTGAAGATTAGCAGTTCAAGTTTCATGCGAGTGGACAGTAAAGAAACGGAAAATCTATTATAAATCCAGGCTTCTGAATCCTCCAATTAAAAGTTTTCATGTGTGAACATATTTATAGTACCTATCACCTGAATCAATTGAAAGTGGGTCTAATCCTATATTGTCAACCAAATTGATAGAAGAAAAGAGATAATGATTACGGCATTAATCGACCTAAATGTTGGAAATAAAGGTAAAATTCTAGAGATAAGAGGTGGTAGAATGGTAAATCAGCGATTAAATGACCTAGGATTAACCATTGGATCAATAGTGACAGTAAAAAGACGTGCACCATTCGCAGGGCCTATTCATCTTTTAGTACGAGGGTCAAATCTAGCGTTGGGTCGTGGAATTGCGGCTAAAATCATCGTTCAGCGTTTGACTTAATGATACTTTGTTTATTATATTCAAAACACTAAAACCCCAAGCTTTAAAGTGGTTTAATTAAGTGAAGAATTCCAACATTCAAAAGATTCGTGTAGCTTTAGCAGGAAATGCAAATGTCGGAAAAAGTGTAATCTTTAATTTACTAACAGGATTACATCAACATATTGGTAATTGGCCTGGGAAAACGATCGAAAGAGCAGTTGGTTCAGTCTATCATAAGGGATATGAGATTGAGATAATTGATTTGCCAGGAATTTATTCCTTAAGTACCTATTCTCTTGAAGAAATTATTTCACGTGAATTCATACTTACAGAGAAACCTGATGTCATTATCAATGTTGTAGATGGTTCAATTCTAGAACGTAATTTGTTCTTCACTCTACAGTTGATGGAACTCAATACTCCATTGATCTTGTTAGTCAATCAAATGGACATAGCAAGGAGTAAAGGAATTTTATTAGATTTTAAGAAGCTAGAGACAGCAGTAGGTTTTCCTGTGATTCCAACTGTTGCTACAAGAGGAATAGGATTTACAAAAGTTTTAGATGATATAGTAGCAATCTACACGGGGAAAAAAAAGAGCATTCCTAAAACAACATTTTATGGCCCTGAACTTGAGGCTCAGATTAGTAAGATTCAGAAAGTGTTAGAAATAAAAAAAATCCTCCCCACTTACCCTCAAAGGTGGCTTGCTCTTAAAATATTAGAAGAAGATGAAGAAATACTTAAACAAATAAGAAGAAAACAGAAAGTTCCCTTCCAGCATTTTAGAAACGATCATAAGCAACCAGAAGAGTATACCGATATCTTAGTTTTTAGTAGGGCATTAATTCTTTCATTAGAAGAATTTCATGGTCACTCGTGTGGATCACTAATTACCTCAGAAAGATATGATGTAGTCAGTAGTATTCTAAGCGAGGTACAACAAATTGAAGCTAAAATCGTTCCCCCTCTTAGAGAACGTATTGATTCAATCATTCTTCATCCAATTCTTGGTTATTTCATTTTATTTGTATCTGTGACTTTACTTTTATTTGGAGTATTTTATATCGGAGATACTGTCTCCAGTTCCCTTTTAATTCTATTTGAAAATCTGAAACCTTTCCATGTTGATGTTTTCGGAGAAGGACTTCTATCAGAATTAATATGGGCCTCCTTGGAAGGATTAATGGGCGGCATCTCAATCGCGTTACCGTATATACTTCCTTTTTATTTAATCTTGGGTATTTTAGAGGACTCAGGCTATATGACTCGAATCGCTTTCCTGATGGATCGTCTGATGCATACCATAGGATTACATGGAAAAGCTTTCATTCCCTGCATGTTAGGAATCGGATGTAATGTTCCTGCTTGTCTGGGGTGCCGCATACTGGAACGTCAACGCGATCGAACGCTTGCAATTTTTATCGTCACTTTAATACCCTGTACTGCCCAGACACTCATTATCTTCGCACTTGTTGGAAAATTTTTGGGATTTCATTGGGTTCTCCTTCTTTATTTGTTAAACTTATTGGTTATTATTATTTTAGGGAAATTAGCTCTGAAAACACTTCCTGGAGAACCTATGGGCCTTATTATGGAAATGGTTTCATTTAGAAAGCCAAATACAAAAGTGGTATTAACTCAAACCTGGTTTAGACTTAAAGAGTTCATCTATATTGCATTACCATTAATTATCGTTGGGAACATAATTCTAAAAGCATTAGAAATTTATGAGTTTCTAGACATAATGAATGCTGTATTGTCACCAGTAACGGTGACTTTGTTGGAACTTCCTGAAGAAATCGGAATTGCACTCATTTTCGGGATTTTTCGGAAGGAATTAGCTGTTATCTTACTTGGAACGCTTTTTGGAACAATGGATTTTGCTACTGTGATGAGTCCTGTTCAGATGATTGTATTTTCCGTTGTTACCATGTTCTATATTCCTTGTATTGCAACAATTGCTGCATTAAGGAGAGAATTGAGATGGAAAAAAACATTAGTAATTGTGGGATTTGAAATCTTGTTTGCAATTGCAATCGGAGTTGTTGTGAGTAGAGTAATTCAATTTTCCAGCGATGTGGGTTTAATATTCTAAAAGTATGGGAATATTTTATTTTTTGGTAGAAATTTGTAGATTTCTCCTACGAACCCTCGCATGTTCGTTCAAACAGAATTCCAGAGGAAAAGGGTTCAGCTTCTTTCAATGAATAGACTCAAGAGATGCAGCCAATTATCTCGGAAAATGAACATGGTATTAGTACCGTTACTCTAGGAATCTATTAATAAAATAATGACTGGTTCGGTTACACAATGGTTAATTCAAGTGCAGAAATTGGTTTGATTCTTCTAGAAGTAGGAGTTATAATTCTGTTCGCATTATTTACCGCATTCTATCTGAAAAAACTTAATATTCCAACCGTATTAGGTTTGATTCTAGGGGGATTAGTTCTAGGGATAATAACGGATGTTCGCGGCTATATTTTCTCGTCAGATATCGTTTTAATAAAAATTTTTGTTACGGAATTAGCGTTGGGTTTCATTGGCTTTGAAATTGGCAATAAAATCGATTTTAAGTTATTGAAACAAAAAGGAAAGTCTCTGGGTTTAGTTCTATTGGGTGAAGCTTTCGGAGCATTCTTCCTTGTCACTATAGGTCTATATATCCTTACTCAGGATTTAATGTTGGCTGTAATTTTTGGATCGATAGCAATGGCAACAGCTCCTGCCGCAACAACACAGATTATAAGCGAATATAGAGCAAAGGGGGAGCTGACATCCACTATCATGTTTATGATCGCATTTGATGATATTCTCGCAATATTAATGGTAAATATTGCATTAACACTGGGGATAGCATCTTTATCTTCTAATGGAGCCATATCATCTGATATTGCGATTGAATTTTTGAAGGTACTTCAGGAGATTGTCATTTCTGTTTTAATAGGTATTGTATTTGCATTTTTAACCGTGTTTGTAGCTAGAAGAGTACGGTTTAGGGAAAGAGGAAGAATGGCTGAATGGATCATTGGTGTTGCACTATTGATGATGGGTATGGTTTTAATTCTGCATGGTAGTGTGATTCTTACAATGTTCTTATTTGGAATGACATTAAAAAGTCTTCAGAAGAAGAGTAATGTAGAAAAAATTGTGAGCTTCTTAAAGTTCGAAAGACAAAAACCTTCACTAATTTCTCATGAAAGTCAAATTGACGATCCAGAGGGAAGTTGGAATTTCGAACCTCATTTTTCTCTCGTGGATACTCTTTTCAGTCCTATTATTCTTTTATTTTTTGTTTTAATTGGATTAGAGATGGATTTAGGGTTAATATTTCGTGAACCATTGATATTGGTACTTTCACTCGCATATTTCTTTGCCCGAATTATAGGTAAGATGATGGGGGTTTATTCTACAGGTAGTTTGTCTAATATGCAGAAGAATGTTCGTAACAACCTTCCACTCTGCCTTACGCCCCAAGCAGGGGTAGCAATAGGCCTTGCTGGAATGGTATTTAATCAACTCACAACATTAGGTTTGCAGGATCAAGCTTCATTAGTGATCAATGTCGTTGGTATGGGAGTAATTTTATCTGAGTTAGTAGGACCTGTATTAGTAAGAAAAGGACTTATCAGGTCAGGAGAAGGAGAATTTCAGAATGAAAGTTCAGGATAGCTCATGAAAAAAAGAGCTGGGTGAATCAGGAAAGAAATGATTTTCCCATCACTTTCATAGTTAACCATTCTGAACTATATTCCACCCCAATTTTATTGCTAAATGAAACATCAAGACGTCTTTGATACTACATACATTCCCACACATAATCAAATTTCCTAAATAAAGTAGGTTTCTATCTTCTTATCACTTCATCTGAGTGCGATTCTGACATCTTTGTCCTCCAAACCGCCATTGCCATTCTGGGTAACTATATTTATCCCGAAATAATTTCCAGTCAAACATTGACCACTATCGTGTTAAGTAGTCTATTCGATTATTCGCTCAATGCTATTAAAATTGACCAAAGTAAAAGATCCTTTGAGTATTCCAAATATTGATACAGCATAATATCTAAATAAATATTCGACTAGAGAAGTAAATAACTTTTTACACCCTCGTGGGCCTATGGATGATCTTACTGTAAGAGTTGAAAAGAATATAGTTTATTTTCGAGACTGATGTAGCCTAATTTTGGGAAATTGAACGAAATGGAATATGAAATTCGTATATTTGAACCTAAGAGTGCTTCAAACATTCTTTGGGATAATTTTTTGAATTTTGGAGAGGAAATATATCGTGAGGAGTTTCCTGGTGATCCAGTACCTTCAAAAGAAGAAAAAAAGAAATCTTTCCTTTTACCTGATCCTAGATCTACCAATATTTACTGGATTGCGCGTTTAAAAGATCAAGAGGAAGTAATTGGATCAGCAAACTTGATGATATATGAGAAAAACAATCCAGCTTATGAACCTAACAAACATATGGCATTTCTACATGTTGCTGTAAGCAGAACGTATCGTCGGAAAGGAATTGCTACAGCCATTCTGACTGAAGCATTAGTAAGATTAAAACACGAAAATAAATCTGTAGTCCAAGGTGGAAGTCATCAGGAATCAGGAAGATCATTTTGTGTTTCTCTAAATGGAAAGAAAGCGATCACTGAAGAAGAAAGTAGACTTAACGTTGAAAATATCGATTGGGATATGTTAAATGAGTGGAGGAAATCGGGTAAGAAAAGAACAAATGGAGCGACAATTGAACAGTACGAGAAGATTCCAGAGGAGATTATTGCAGAATATTGTCAGCTTTTTACTGATACTCTTAATCTTATCCCAAGAGGGGAATTAGAATGGGAGGCAAAAGAGACTCCAGAGATAAGAAGAGCTACAGAAGAACGGTATGCCAAGTTAAAAACCAAAAGAACGACCTTTATATCTAGAGAAAAAGACGGAATAATTAGTGGATTAACAGAGACATTTCTGTTCAATGATCGGTCGACACTTCTCTATCAAGGTTTGACGGGAGTGAAAAAAGAATTTCAAGGACGAGGATTAGGAAAATGGTTAAAGGCAGAAATGCTTTTCTACTGTAAAAAGAAGTTCCCTACAATGAAAATTGTCGCTACAGATTTTGCCTTGGTCAATGAGCCAATGATAACTATAAATAGAAAATTAGGGTTCAAACACTATAAAACATGGGTTGATTACAAGTTTGACGTTGACACATTATCTAAATCTCTTCATTGAGAGCAATTTAAAGTAATTTTTAAAATTATATAATTTAATTCTGATATCATGCTGTTGAGCCAATAACCTCATGATAAAGGTCTTTCCCAAGTTGAAATGTTTTTATATTGCCTTCAGAATTTCTCATTTTATTGAAAACCTTGTGATATTGTTCTTCCTCTAGATTTGGTTTTGCGGTTTTCTTGAGGTGTTCTGATAAAAATCCCAAGGAAAGTACGTTAACAGAACCTGTAACCTTATGTTCATCTGCACGTATCGTAATCGGAACACGATGGAAAGTCCCTTTGGTAATTACTTGTTCTGCAATCTCATCAATGCTGTTAGAATCAACATAGGATGTTGTGTTTTCACCTATGCATTCTGCTGCACGTTCAAATCCTTTTTGATCAATTGCGACAAAATAATCCGCATCTGCATCACAGTAGGGATAAGCAATGGGGTCGGAACTAATAACCACATCACAAAATATTGGGCCACCTCTTACTGAAGGCGTATAATCTACGCTTAATGTGGCATGTAGGTCGGCTTCCATAGCTACACGTACTAATGCAGATCCAAGAAATTTAATACCCTGCCCACCACGTCCAGAGAAGCGGAATTTTACTTTCATCAATAAACCCCATTTTATAGCCTATTTGCTACAGTAAGATATTTGAAATACCGTACTTAAAGATTTTGGAGTAAGGATTTTTTCAAGTACTTACAATATAGATGTGTTTAATTATTTTGTAGATAACAGATGAATATCCTAGCATATGTTCTGCCATGAACAAAAAACAGATTTAAAAACCTCATCATCAAAACATAATCACAAGAAAGATATTCAATAGGATTATTCAAATGCCCCGAAGAGGAAAGAAAATGTTGAATTCCAAGAGAACACCAATTTTAGCCCCACCACCTGCACAAAAAGAGTATCAAATTAAGATTGTTACTGAACAATGCGATGGATGTGAGTTATGTGTCGAATTCTGTCCTTGTGATGTGTTAGAAATTGACAAAGAATCCTTCAATAGTCGCATGCTACATTATGCAGCCGTTATCGATTTAGATGCATGTACAGGATGTAGACAGTGCGAGCGGATTTGCCCCTCGGTGTCAATCTTTGTATTGGAAAAAGACATTGCTCAGGAGGATTCATCATGAGTAGTGGTAGTCAGGAAAAATCCAAGCAGTCGAAATTAATTTTGACAACTGGGAATTATGCATGTGCAGAAGGGGCAATTGCAGTTGGATGTCGGTTCTTTGGAGGGTATCCAATCACACCTTCATCAGAAATTGCCCATTATATGTCACGTCGTCTTCCTCAAGTGGATGGAACCTTTGTACAATTTGAAGACGAACTAGCATCTATTGTTGCCGTTGTTGGAGCATCTTACACTGGTGCAAAAGCAATGACTGCGACGTCAGGTCCAGGTCTTTCTTTGATGGCTGAAACCATTGGGTTAGGATTTATTTTGGAAGCTCCTATGGTTATAATAACCGTTATGAGAGGTGGTCCCAGTACAGGGCAACCCACTAAAGCTTCCCAGTCTGATGTGATGCAAACCCGGTATCTATCTCATGGGGATTATGAGATGATAGTTCTTGCGCCAGCCTCAGTCCAAGAATGTTACGATTTTACGATTAGAGCTTTTAATTTAGCGGAAAAATATCGAACACCAGTTATTGTAGCAACGGACGGTATAGTCGGTCAAATGATGGAACCTGTCCGTTATCATTCTAATTTTGACGTTATCAATAGGAAAGGCCCACAAGTTCCCCCCGAAGACTATCAACCATTTGAGATAATTGATGAGGATCTTGTTCCAGGAATGGCAACTGCAGGTTCGGATTATAATTTTTATGTTACTGGTCTCACACATGATGTTACTGGAAGTCCTGATATGACTCCCGAAGGAGCCATCAAACTCATAACCCGACTTTGTGATAAAGTAAGGCGAGGTCGTCCTGAAATTAATGATTGGGAAGAAAATCATTTGGACGATGCAGAAACAGTGATCTTGTCGTATGGTATTAATTCACGGGGTACCCCTGAAGCTGTTGAACGAGCACGTCAAAAGGGGTACAAAGTAGGTTCTGTACGTTTGAAAAGTTTATGGCCTTTCCCAGAAGAATTAATGGAAAAATTGGGGAAAATCGGAATAAAGAAATTAATTGTTAGTGAAATGAACTATGGCCAGGTTATTCGGGAGGTTGAGCGATTCCGCCACCTTGGATTTGAAGTTTCTGGAATGCTTGTTCCAACAACAATCCCTTTCAGTCCAGGATTTATCTATGAAAATATAATAAAGGAGATGCAAAAATGACCGTATCAAATGACGTATCATTACCTGATGATTATCCTGAAGATCATCCATTGCATGGACGATTGAATTTAAATCGCTTCATTTTCTGTGCTGGTTGTTTAATTGGCACAGCTATCACAGCTATTACTAGCTGTCTTGTTGAACGAGGCTTAACCCCGAAAGATTATGCGATTGTCTCAGGAATTGGCTGTACAGGGAGATCAAGCGGGTGTTTCAAAGCACCAGCCTTTCATGCTACTCATGGCCGTGCCATTCCGTTTGCATCAGGGTTAAAACTTGCGAATCCTGATTTAGAGGTTTTTGTCTTAAGTGGTGACGGGGATCTCTTTGCTATAGGAGGGAATCATTTTATACATGCCTGTCGCAGAAACATTGAGATAAACGTTCTCTGTAACAATAATGGTATTTATGGAATGACTGGTGGTCAGTGTGCTCCTACTACTTCAATTGGGGATTTTACCTCGACTTCTCCTTATGGAAATATCGAGCCTCCATTCAATCTGGTTTCTCTCGCCGCAGCCGCAGGTGCGTCATATGTTGCTAGGTGGCCAGGATATGATGTCCTTCGGTTAAAAGGAAGTATAATGGCCGCGATGGATAATCCTGGCTTCAGCTTCATAGAGGTTCTTGCTCCCTGTTTCACGCAATATGGTAGGAAAAATAATCTTGGTGACGCAGTTAAGATGTTAGAATGGCTTAGAAAGCAAGTAGTTATCGAAAAGAATTGTCCACCACATGATGCCGAGTATTCTCACAAAAATGGGAGAATAGTATGTGGTGAATTTGTGAATAGTCCACGGGAAGGATTTACCCAAAAAATTAAACAACTTCGAGAAACAGCACAAAAGAAACGATGAATATAGGTGACTGGAAAAATGACAGAAAGCGAAGATAGAGTTGAAGGCGAACCAAAAGTAGGTGTTTTTCTCTGTAAATGTGGAAAAAACATCGCTGGCTCTGTAGATATCGATAAAATTGCAGAAGAAATCAAAGACTTACCCAATGTCGAACTTGTACAAGTTAACACCTATACATGTAGTGATCCGGGACAAGTAGAAATAGAAACAGCTATTAAGGAGAAGGGAATTGATAAAATAGTTGTGTCTGCCTGTTCGCCGAGACTACATGGTCCAACTTGGAAGAAATTGATGAAACGCAGTGGGATGAATCCTGAAGTTGTTGAAGTAGCCAACATTAGAGAGCAATGTTCATGGGTTCATCTTCATGACAAAGAAGAAGGT
>DXJL01000045.1 GCA_019057635.1 Candidatus Heimdallarchaeota archaeon | reverse complement strand
CTTTATTAAAAAAGTCAGTTATTTCTAGAGAAACGACCTTTTCTTTTTTAAGGTTAACAATCTCCTGATTTAATTCGGATAAATACTTGGAATTGATGTCAAACCCATAAATTCTTGTATTGGGGAATTTTTTTAAGGCCGCAAGAATGAAGGAACCTGTTCCACACGTAGGTTCAAGAATCGAGGATGGAGAGATCCCATCAGATTTTAATTTTGTGACTATGGTCTCAGCAAGAATAGAGGGTGTTTGGAAATCTCCGTACTCCTTAATGTACTTTAATTTGTGTGTGTTCACAAATAAATCCCAAAGGTAATTCATTAAGAATCTTTCTCGTAGTACAAACTCTAGACAATTTCCTTTACACTTGTTTAACTCAACTCCAAATAGTCACTGTATAACTCCATAACAGTACTAAAAGATTTTTATAAACTCACGTTTAGATTTTAGAAGACTGATATATGACCCATTTTTTAGACGAATTACTGGACCCGAAATCTGTGGCATTCTTAGGAGCCTCAAATAACATAATAACGATGGGTACTGGCCAGTGTTATGCCCTCAAGTCACGATTTACAGGAAAAATCTTTCCGATTCATCCTTCCGAAGATAAAATCTTGGGTTTGCCTGTATATCGCAAATTAGAGGATTTACCAGAAATTCCTGATCTTCTGATAATTGTCCTTCCTACTCGTCTTGTGACCGAATATCTCGAAGCTGCGGGAAAACTCGGTATTCCTTACGCCATTATTGTTTCAGCAGGTTTTAGTGAAGTTGGTGATGTCGACAGTCAAGAAAAATTGAATGAAATCGCCAATGAGTATGATATGCGTTTTATTGGGCCCAATTGTATTGGTGTCATAAATATTCATAGTAGTCATGGCATTCTGAATTGTACATGGTTTCCTTTTGAACTCCCCTCGGGACAGACAGGTAATATCTCCTTGCTAAGCCAAAGCGGATCGTGGATATCGCAAATACTAATATGGGCAGAAAGAAGGGGTATAAGAATTGGAAAATCGATTTCTGTGGGGAATGAAGCCAATACTAGTATTACTGAGTGTTTAGATTTTTTTCGTCAGGATGACCAAACTGAAGTAATAGGGATGTATCTTGAAGGGATAAAGAGTGAAGGACGGAAATTCGTGGAGGTATTACAGGCAACTACTAAGGATAAACCAGTTGTCGTTTCATATCATGGAGGAACCACGGCGGGAGCTCGTGCAGGAATGTCTCATACAGCGTCATTAGGGGGTAACCCCTCAACTTATGAAGCACTCTTCAAGCAATCAGGAGTCATTCAAGCAACTAATATGGAGGAGTTATTTGAATTCAGTCATGCTTTTTCATTAGCGCATCCTCCCAAAGGTAATAGAATTGGACTAGTTACAAATTCGGGGGGACCAGCTGTAACATTAGCAGATTTATGTGAAAAAGAAGGACTTCAAGTAGTATCATTCTCTAGTGATTTACAAAGTCAATTAAAAGAAATTATCCCTGCTGTGGCTTCTGCTAACAATCCGATAGATTTAACCTTCGATATGAATTTTACTCTATTCTATGAAGACGTTCCTAAACTAATATGGCATTCAGGAGAAGTAGATGCCTTAGTATTTTATGGGGTTTTTGGTAGCAGTATGTTGGAGCGTTCTGTCCGCTTTAACAATGGAGAATTCAAAGATCTTTTTCCCCTTGAAGGGATGAATTTTCTTGTAAAAGAAACTCTAGACAGATTTTTTGAGTGGGTTCATACAAATAAGATACCTGTCTTAATTAGCTGTATTGATACTGCAGATAATCTCATTCCGATACTCCAGGAGAACAGGATTCCTGTATTTAAGTGGCCAGGCATGACAGTAAAAGCAATGAAGGCACTAGTGGAATATTATTCTAGATAAGATACTTGAGCGAGTCTAGAAAAATTCATTTTTAGTCGCTTCTCTGGATTAACTCATTCAGAGTTTAAAGACATTGTAAATTCTTTTAAAATATCACAGGCACCCACAAGATTTGGAGCGAATTCATTGACAAATTCAGAAGGATTCTTATCGATTGCAGAAGCTCTTTCCTTGTATTCATTCAGCACGAGACTGCCGTTATAATCAACCGTGGATAATCGAAGGCAGAGATTTTTTTTCGGCATCCCGAACTCTGATCCTGGTAATGAGGCTAAATTATATTTCTTAAGTAAGAATTTAGCCAGTTTCTTTGATGTAGTTAAATCCATTTTTTTGAGCAATTCTTTCTTGTCATTCCAATTTGGAAAAAGGTAAAATCCTCCTTTTGGAGAAACACATGATATTCCTGCCTCTTTCAAACGGTTATATACATAATTAGTCATCATTCCATGGATTCGTGTGCAGATTTGAATATATGCCAATAATTCTTCATCGGGATAATATGCATCGATTGCGGCGTATTGAATGGGAGAAGATGCTGAAGACCAAATCTCACTAATGATTGATAGAATTGATCGTTTAACATCATCGTTTCTTTTCGGAAGCAAGAGAACACCCAAACGGTATCCACCTAGCGATCGATCTTTTGAAAATCCCCCAGTGATTATTGTACCTTCTGGGTAATATTCTGCGAGAGAATGGTGTTCATGGTTATTGTAACTAATCAAGGAATAGATTTCGTCTGAAATAACAATTATGTTATGTTTTCTCAATATTGGGACTAATTCCTTAAGTTGCTCTTTTGAGTATGATTGTCCAGTCGGATTATTAGGATAATTCAATAACAATAGCTTCTGTCTAGATAAATCTAAAGTCGTCTTTTCTATTGAAGATAGTAAGGACGATGGAGTTAGAAGATAGGAGGATTCAGGAGATGTTTCTATATATATCACCTTTTTATGGACAAGATACGCTTGATGTTGGTAACTTACCCATGATGGCGTCGGTAATAGAAGAGGACCATCAAGGGCTGCAATTGTGTGAAATATGAGCGATTTACTACCTAAAGCGACAATCACCTGCTTAGGTTTGAATTCTAAATTAAAAACTTCTTTGTAAAAAGAGCTAATTTGTTTCCGTAAAGCAAAAAATCCTTGAGTAGGTGAATAATACTTCTTATCGGCATGTGTGCAGAGTGCTCTCTTAATTCTATCATGTACAGGAAATGGTGATTCACCAAATCCCATGTGATAAATCTTTTGCCCTTTCTTACGTTTTTTGACAACTAATTCATTGATTGCCAATGTTGCTGAGGGTCTGAGTCTCCTTATTTCAGGGATAATTTCCATTGGTACACAATTCCCATGAATGATCTGTAAGATTTACTTGTGGTCGTGGATTAAAAACAGAAAGTATTGATTATCGCAGAAATTTCCCCCATAAAAAACTAACCAAATTTTGAACTCGAAAAACCTAATAATAGCCATTATGTATTTTTCTGTCATTTCTACATTTGTAAAAATCTTTAAAGTAGGATTTGTTTTGTCAACAGGATAGTGAAAGAATAATGGTGATTCCTTGAATTGTATCTCTCCATTAAGGTTTACCATTTTTTTTCTGAAAAAATAGAAACTGGTCTTTAATAATGCTGTCGGATATCGAAATTGCGGAGTCCAGGTGGGAGAATTGTTGGAAAGCTGACCCTGCTATACATATGTTACTAAAAAGAAGTAACACAGTAGAAGAAGCTAGAGAAAAAATGATACATTATTTAGAAGGATTAGAGTGGGCTTATAGGCGTGATGTAACTCAAATCGCTTCTTGGCATTATATCATTTTGAAAGAAGCTGTACGGTGTATGAAAAACATCATCTCACCACGGAATGAGCGATTAGCACTGAATTCATCACTTGAATATTTGTGGAAGGCCGCGTCAACTGGCGATGCTGAGGTTGAGTATGGATTTATACAAGAATTTTACCACCTCTTTGATGCGATAAATGGAGAAACAAAAATTTATCCACCACGATTCTTAGACAAATTAAATATTCCAAGTTTTGAGGGAATTCACGGCCAGGAAGCAAGTACTAAAAGGTCCAATTATCTAGATGAATTATCAAAGAGCATGAATAGTCATCTGAAGAGATACTTAAGTGGATTTAACGAAAACATCATTAAAAAAAGAATTAATCATAAGCTGAAGATTTTAGATACCTTAGGTGGCACAGAGGATGATTGGATGGATTGGAGATGGCAATTCAAAAATGTCTTTAAAGATAAAGAAGATTTTCCAGTTTTAAAACAGTTAATTGAGCTTACACCTGAAGAAGAAGAAGCCATTCATCTTGTTCTTGAGAACAATATTCCTTTTGGGATTACTCCTCATTATTTGCATTTAATGGACGAAAAACCAAGTCCGTATGATATTACAGTCCGTAAACAAGTAATTCCACCCCTTTCATACGTTAGAAAAATGATAGAAATAGGAGAAGATCGGTCAACGCTCGATTTTATGAGAGAATCAGATACTTCACCAATAAATCTAGTCACCCGAAGATATCCTAAAGTCGCAATTCTCAAACCCTACGATTCCTGTCCTCAAATATGTGTTTATTGTCAGCGCAATTGGGAAATAACGTGTCCGTTTATGCCAGGAGCGATGGCTGATAAAGAAAATCTTGATGATGCTCTGAAATGGTTCAAAGATCACCAAGAAATAATGGATGTTTTAGTTACGGGTGGAGACCCTCTCGTTATGTCAAACAAACGTATTGAATATATAATTAAGGCTCTATCCCAAATTGAAAGCATTAAAAGTATTCGTATCGCAACTAGAATCCCTATAACTGTTCCTATGAGAATAACTAACGAGTTATGCGAAATATTTGCCAAATATCAGGAAATTGGAAAACGATCTCTCTGTATGGTTATTCATACCGAACATCCATATGAATTAACTTATCATATGGCTGAAGCAATAAAGAAAGTTAAGCAAAGCGAACTAGATGTCTATAATCAACAAGTTTTTACTTTTTATAATAGTAGACGTTTTGAAAGTGTTGCACTTCGAATTAAACTTAAAGAAATTGGAATTGATCCTTATTACAATTTTAATATGAAAGGCAAAGAGGAAATTGAAGATTATGCTGTTCCTATGGCACGGATTTTACAGGAAAGAAAGGAAGAAGCTCGTCTTCTACCAGGCATTTTTCGTGGCGATGAACCAGTTTTCAACGTTCCCTTTTTGGGAAAGAATCACTTACGTGCTTGGCAAGATCATGAATTGATTTCCATACTTCCAGATGGAAGAAGAATGTATTCTTTCCATCCTTGGGAGAAAAATTTAGCTAAGGTAAACCCATATCTCTATACTGATGTTAGTATTCAGTCTTATTTAGATAAATTAAAAAATAGTGGAGAAGATCCGTCTGATTATAGAAGCATCTGGTATTATTACTGATTGTTTCTCTTCTTTTAACGACATAATACAAAATATTTCTTACTAGCAAATCTCATAAAGAGATTGACAAGATGGTAGAAGTTATTAAAACTGATAAGGGGACTCCTCCTGGAGGTTATTATAGTCAGGGCATAAAAACTGGAAATTTTTTGTTTACTGCTGGACAAATCGCTT
>DXJL01000044.1 GCA_019057635.1 Candidatus Heimdallarchaeota archaeon | reverse complement strand
GTCATTGGTAATGAAGCCGTTTGGACTCGTGAGCCACTTGGTCCACCCGCTCTCTTGGGAATGGATTTACTTAGACTTGCTCTAGAACGTTCTCAAACTGCTAGTAATGCACTAGAGACCATTGTCGAATTATTGGAACGGTATGTTCAGGGAGGAGCATGTGCAGAAAACGATTCCTCCTTAAAGTATCATAACTCATTTCTATTAGCGGATCGATCAGAAGCTTGGGTATTAGAAATAGCTGGAAAATGGTGGGTGGCAGAGCGAGTTAAAGAACCAACAAGAAACATTTCCAACAATTTATCTATTAGAACAGATTATGATTTAGCTGCAGACGGGATTGTTGATTATGCAAGGGAGAAAGGCTTCTCTGAAACAACTAAACCTTTTGATTTTGCTAAAGCATTTGAGATCAACTGGAGAGAATGTAGTCCATATTCTCGGGAAGGAATAGGAAGGAGAACATTACAAGATAAGGCTGGAAATATATCTCCTTTAACTATGATGGAATTATTACGGAACTGTGAAGCAGGTATCTGTATGCATGGAGGTTTCAGGAGTACTGCATCCATGGTTTCCCAGCTATTTTCTTTAGAAATCGATATCCATTGGATGACTGGAACACCTCATCCATGTAAGAGTATGTTCAAGCCAATTACCTTTCCCATAACTTCACTCACGCCTTATCAGCCAGCAACAAATTCTCCCGACCAAAACTCAATTTGGTGGGCTCATACACAATTATCAGAAACAAAACCAGCCAGATTGCCAAATTGGGAAAAAAAGGAAATGGAAATTCATTCAAAGATTCAATCTGCAAACGATGAACAATTTGAAGCCATTAGTAAACAAGCTTTTACGATAGAACAAGAAAAGTATCTGTCCCTAATTCAAAATTCCTTTTGAGAATCATAAGAAAATGAGAATTCGAATTTTCCACGAGGATTAGGTCAAATTTTAAAAGGGAGGAATTAAAGGTTAATTCATGGTTACTTCTGATTTCAACCCGTTTCTCTCCCCATCTCGGCCATTTGTCATGGCTCATCGAGGTGACCAAACTGTATCACCAGAAAACTCCTTATTGGCATTAAAAAATGCCAGTTTATTGGAAATTGATTTTATTGAAACAGATATCAGATTAACCAAAGATCAAGAATTGATACTTTTTCATGATGATACTCTGGATCGTACTACGAATGCATCTGGTCGCTTGATTGATTTTACTCTTGATCAGCTTGAAAAGAAGGTTGACTTAGGATATCGTTTCACTCTTGATAAAGGAAAAACTTTTCCCTGTCGTGGAAAAGATTGGCGTGTGGTTACGCTACGACAAGCATTTAAAATATTTCCAGACGTGCGTTTCAATTTAGACATTAAAAACTCCGAACCTGAAGCTCCTCGCTTATTAGCAGAATTAATTACTGAATTCGGCCGTGAGAGTAGTATTCTTGTGGGATCTTTTCATCATGATCAAATTGTGAAATTTCGAAAACTCTTACCTAATGTTCCAACTGCTGCATCGCCTAAAGAGGTAAAGAATTTTATTTTACGGCATAAAATTAGAATAAATCGACTAATCTCTCCAAAATATCTAGCACTACAGATTCCTGTTCAATATAATGGAAATCGTATAGTTACTCCCTCTTTAATTAAAGATGCTCATACGAGGAATATTGCCGTCCATGTCTGGACAATTAATGATCGACTGACAATGGAGTGGTTAATCGGGCTGGGAGTCGACGGAATATTTACTGATGATCCTTGGTTGCTTTTAGAAGCCCTACAGGAGAAGAATTTAATCTAAAACATAATATGCAAGGGATTTTAGTGAGAATCAGGAATACTCTGCAAAAAATCAAGTAGTAACGTATTGAATTCATCCGTACGTTCACTAGCGATACCATGATCTCCATCATAAATATGATAACGAGTAGAAGTAGGTAGATGATCTCTTATCGTCTTAAAAACCATCTGAGGGGTCACAGTATCTTTTAGTCCATAGATCATTAAGATTGGAGCTTTAATTTCCGTCATTTGATGTAGATAGTCTTTATTTCTTCTTTTTTGAATTGCGGTACCAATGTAAGTAAATGCTTTTTGAAATCGTTTTACAATGGACCATGTAAAGGAGCTAGCAGATTTTTTCTTCTCTTTGGTCCGTTTCTCTTTGGCTAAAAAGTTCCAGGAGCGTGTTGTTTTATGAATAAAGGGACGAGGGCCTACTAACACTAATCCTTTTACTTTCTCAGGATATTGAAGACAATACTCAATGCAGAGACTAGCCCCAACCGAGTAACCGATTAATACAGGTTTATCCTTGATCTCAAGAACATTGGTTAACAGGTATTGGATATCGTTAAGAATATCCTCGGTCTTATTTTTTTCAACAAATTTCCCCAAACTAGACCTTGCAAAACCACGTAAATCAGGGGCAATCAAATGGTAATTGGAATTTAATCTTGGATCATCAAGTTGCAACCCCCAATGAGAACGTGAACTACCTAAATATCCATGTATGAACACAATCGGGGACCCTTTCCCGATTTCCTCATAAAATACTTGATAACCATCACGAGTAAAGTAAGGCATAAGATAGAGATTCCTTATCTGTTAGCTGATGAAATAACTAGTAAATCTCCTTTTTCATTCAGCCTCCTAAATCTTTTGGGAGAGGACGCATTCTCCGATTATGTTAGATAATCTTTAGTAGGTCAGCAAGCTGATCGATTCTTAAATTCTCCTTTTTAGAAATACTTTTTAATGTGTAAAGCGAGTAATCATTAGTATAAACACAAAAATTCAGTCCTCTTACACTACAAGAATTAGAAGAAGTATCCAGTACCGATCTTAATCCCCCTTTGTGATACTATGTTCCTATCTACAGTGAAACTGAAAAATTTCCGTAGTATTACTTCTCTTAACTTAGAAAACCTTAAAAATTTAAACTGCTTTATTGGGGGTCATAATTCAGGAAAAACAAATATTCTAGATGGAATATCCGTTTTCTGGGATCCTCAAATTCGTACTCATAGTCAACAAAGGCAATTTCAAGCAGATACAACTCCTTTGAAGGAAGATTTCGATCGTAGCATATTATCATACCTTGATACTCATCATACAAATGGAAAATTTAATTTCATTCTTGATCAACATCAGGGACTGCTTCCATGGAAAGAAAATGAGTCGTTAAAACAAAATTTTGTCCAAACTGCATTTAAATACAAAATTATAAATCCATTTGACGTTTACGATATATTTCTGGATGATTTGAGTTCAATTATGGATTTAACGAAAATTAAATCCCTAGAATTTGATTTATCTTTAAATCCTAGTTTTCTAGAATTCCTCGAAGAGTCTTTATTTCTTCGATTACGATCAGATGAAATAATTAAATATGAATCAGTAAACGTACCTGTACCTATGATCCGAGATGCGCTCGGAACTACTTTTATTCGTCGATTTCATAATATGAATTTAGAATACGAAGTGCTACGAGCCAATTTGTTGAACGTTCTCCAAGGGAAGGACTACCAATCTATTACTTCCATAGAAAAATTCCTAAAGGATGTAATTGACCAAGATTTCGTATTCCGAGTTGGGGGAAACTCTCCTGATGGAAAACCCCAGATTAATGTTACTATTGAACGTAGTTTCTCTAGTCCATTATGGCGTATCTCAAGCGGGACAATTAGATTGATTGCGCTTGCAAGCTTATTAACCACGGATCCTGTTAACGGACAGATAATTATCATTGATAATCCTGACCTTTTTTTACATCCGCGTGGAGAAAGAGAGTTAGCAAGAAAATTGGAATCTTTTGCTAAAGCTAGGCAATTCTTTTTTTCTACTCATTCCTCACGGTTATTAATTGGACAAGCTCATCTTGTTGAGCTAAGGAATGGATGGACCAACATCGAACGCATTCGGGGCCGTAAGTCCATGAGAAAGGTTGTTAAACTTTTAGGGATTAGACCCTCGGACTCCCTAGGATCCGATATTGTTGTTTTTGTAGAAGGAAGAACGGACTCACGAGTATTTCGTGTATTCGAAGATAAGGTATGTCTTATCTATCCAGAATTATCAAAAGTACGTGTTTCGTATGTTGGGGTCGGAGGATGGACAAATATGAAGTATGTCTTATCAATCGAATTGTTGAAAAGTAAATTTGTTCGAAGTAGAGCTCTCGCAATTACTGATGGGGACATTGTTAGCACCAAATCTTATGAAAAAGTCAAACAAAATTGGCAAGATGTTTTCCATAAGGATGGTGATTTCTTTTCTTTGCGAGAGGAGTGTATCGAATCACTCTTTCTTAACAATCCAAGGGTTTTCATTCGCATAATTAGACAAAAAGAAAGACCTAGTCCTTCTTTAGCCGAAATCGAACAATTTATTCATCAAAAACGTAATCATGGGTTATCAGATAAGACTATTACGCGTGAAATTGTAATAAAATACAATATAGGGAGAAAATATTCTTCCGCCATTGCAGAGAGACTTGCAAACCAATTTAAAGAGAAGGAAATTCCAACCTATTTAGCTGAATTCTATAAATCCCATATTTTACAATACGAATAAAACCCGTAAAAATTGGACTTACGAATCATTCATACATTATAATTTATAAAACGCAGTATTTGTATTTGTTAAACATGAAATTCAACAAAGCTTCAAAATCATTGACTATTATTGTACTAACAGGTTTAGTTTTATTTAGTAGCAATCTATCAATAATTCCAGCTTCACTTACAACCAT
>DXJL01000043.1 GCA_019057635.1 Candidatus Heimdallarchaeota archaeon | reverse complement strand
ACTAATTCATGTCCTATCCGCTCTAATGTATGGATAGGTCTTTTTCGGGAAGGGGGATTGTCATAAACTGCCCCGATATAGGCATCGATTGGACATCGGTCTATTAAGAAATCTTGCAGATCACCTGGTGTTTCAAATGCGATATTCCTGAAAAATTTCCCATTTAAACTCACAAATCCAAACTCTCGAGTAGAAAATGAAGAAAAATCAATAACTTGGGTCAGAGTTTCTACATCAAATTCTGTTGAATAATAATCTCGAATAGCTATTCGACGTTTTGACATATTCACGATATTATCTCCTACTCCTCCTTGGGTTTGTTTTCGGGTTCCTGTGGTGAAGAAAGCCCTTCAATCTTAATAGCAAAGCGTGTCCATTGAAGGGGATGAACAATTTTTCGGTAAAGGGATCGATTATAAACTAAACGAAAATACTGAGAACAGGCTTGTGTAGGATTACTACTACTCACTGAAATTAACGAATTTAAGTGTGAATTCAGAATTTTCAATTTCTTTTTTGTCGTATAGTAATTCTCTTTTAAAAATTCTATTAACACTGCTGGTGCCAAGTGGACAAATGGACAAAAATATCCAGTAGCTATCGTTGAACATTGAGGTACATTATAATCTTTTTTTCCTCCTTCCAAGCCGTATAAATGACGGATTTGATATCCTGAGGTTCGTTGGAACTCTGAAAAGGTTTGTCCAACATTATCCACTGATTTTTCGTACCAGAAGTGGAGCTGTTCGTTTACAGACATTCCTAACCTCTTAAGGAAAAAACCCATTTGCAGTCGTTGAACATGAACTAATCGTCCTGTCTTTTCAAACTCAAAATAGAGTTGCAACATACATGGTGGGAATATCTCGGGATGTAATAATAAATCTTGCCCTTCAAGCTCCCCTCCACTATATTGGGAACGAATTTGCACATGTTTAGAAAGATCTTGTTCAAGATCTTGCACAATGTTATCAATATCCTCCCTTATGCCCAATAAATCCTGAGATTTGCTTATTTCTTCTTCGAGTTTTTTCTCGAATGCTTTTTTCAACACCCCACGAAATGATGCCTCGTTTGATACGACCCATCCTTTTCTTAAATATCCTTTTCGCTTGGATACCATCCATGGAACCTTTGAAAAATGCACACACAACAAGAAATCCCCTTTTGTTCTACTACGACTCGTATGATATTGTTGATAAAGCTCGGCTAGGTATTCATTCTTCTCCTCGTCCATTCTGAGCTTAAATTCTTCGTATTTCAGAACATTTTCTTCTCCAAAGACCTGTCGAAAGATAATAACTTTCTCCTCTATTGTTTCCGTACGATCGTAATATAATCGCTCAAATAGATCTCCTTCAACTTCAATCAACCATGATTCCAGACGACTATTAGTTGCAGCCACTAATCTAAGTAAATATGCTCCTAATCGATAATCCTCATAGATTTGGTTGAGAGCTTCATCATATGAGGGAAAGTAGTCGCGAACAACTTGTGAAGGATTGTTGGGAAGCTTTTCTAACAATTGAACTCTATTCCATGCAAGCTTTTTCCACGCTTTCACATCGATATTCAAGTTTGGAGGTGCCTGCAAAAGAAACCAGTTCGGGAGGAGCATTCTTCAAACCACTCTGCGATTCATTCAAGATTAGTTGTTATAAAACTACATAAGCACTATTGCGTATGTGATAAGAATTCAAGAACACATCTTTTTATTAGCCTAACGATTTTTTTTTAAATTGTAACCAAAGAATGAAGAGAACACCTTAATTGTACATTTCATTTGTATTTTTAGAACTAATCCTTGAATGCTTAAAGAAGTGACAAATTATCTTCTAGATACGGTAATTCAATAGGTAGATGGTTTTGGTGTTCATTCATGGCATGAAAATTAACCAAAGAATGTAAAATTTTAAGCTCTGTTTTGAGTGTTTGTTTTCGCATTCTTGGAACCCAAATTTTTAATCCTGCTCTCAACGCGGTATGAATATATGGAATGGCAGCTCTTACAATAATTTTAGACAACATAGGAGTATTATAATACAAATAATCGTATACTGGATTCTTTATTTTCTTTGGAGAATCAGGATTTAAGTGGCGATGGATATCATATTGTATATTGTAGTCGAGGTTCACAAATAAGTAACGAAACCAATCTTCCCATATCTTGTAGTTGGAACCTGTGCCTTTGAGCTTTAGTTGATATTTTGAGGGTGATTTCTTCACTCTATGCAAATAATCTAGGATATCATCTTCAGAATTTCCCTCCACATAAGTATAGCATCGTCCAACCATATTAGGTTGATGATTATCCCCTCCTGCTATACCAGGTAATCCGAACTCACGGGAAATTATTTGGGCAAGATAATTATGCCTTTTAGGTTGGAACCCATTAATAATTTCTACCATCCCTACACGCTTCAGCACAGATGCATTGATCGTGTAAGTACGTGAATCATACCCTCCTGCTGGTGCACTTTGAGAAAGGTCAAATGGATGGGCTAAAATATACAGGGCATTTGAATCATCAAGATACTCCAAGAACTCAGGTAAGGGGCGAAAGCGAATATGCCAGGGAATATTACGTAACCCGTATACCAGAATATGGGCCCATCCATGTCTATTTTGATCATATTTCGTAACTTCTTGGCCCACAATTGGAATTATATCGGTGTATTTAGACGCATAATGTAAAAATGGTCTGATTCCATTCATATTATTATGATCAGTAAGTGCTATCGCGTTGAGCTTCCTACGACGAGCGAGCTTGATTAACAATTTCGGTGATAAAGCAGAGTCTTGAAAAAAATGGTTTCCCTTGAGTTTAGGTACTCGTAAGAGTGAGTAATAAGTATGAGAATGTAAATCAACACTCGTTAAATCACTCACTTATTTTTTCACCTAGGGGAGGATGATCAGCTGCTTTTTTCCTTTGCCCCTCAATAAATTGCTCTTATTTTTTTCTTTATATCAAAGTAGCGATCTTTTGTGAATATTTAGATGATTTACTATCTATTGGTATTTGATAAAAAGTGTATTCAAATTCCTAGATATCTGATAATTCATGGAATCAAAGTACTAGAATCCTCAATATCTTGAGAAGTTACACGAGTTTTTCCTAAAATGTAAACTAGTAGTCCAACCACTATTAAAAAATAAAATTTCACTAATTGGACAAGAATAGCACCTGAAAGTGCCATATCAGTACTGATACTCAAACCATATTCAATGAAAACTGATAATGAAATCTCTTTCAGTCCAGCCATTCCTGGAATTCCAACAGGGATTAGGTCAACAGTACCTCCCAGAAAATTTACAGCAGCGACCTGGTCAAGAGAGATCGCAATATTGACAGAATGTAATATTAATAGAATGGACAACCAATGTGCTACCTGTGCAAAAAAGGCTAAAATCAGTGCAACAAATGAAATTAATTTATTTTTAGCTAAATACGAGAATTGGATACTAAAATCATCAACTAATTTATCTGAAGATAGTTTTTCAGAGTTAATACGAGTCCTAACCAATGGTAAGGAGCTGAATCCTTGTAAAAAGGTATTCAGTATACTTTTTGCCTTATTAGGGCTGAGAGCTATCAATATAAATAAACTCATAATTAAAACGGTTACTATTGAGATTAGTAATACGAAAATTAGATTAAATCTTTCAGGTAAGGGGGGATAGCCTAATTCGATTAATATAGAACTTAGATACTCAAACATTGATACGGCAATAAACGTAGATATTGGAATAAAAGCTAGTAGCCCACAGAGCTTATGAGCAACTACGCTAGATAATACTTCACCGCTTGTGGCATTTCTCCTTTCCTCTTCGTTAAAAAATTCTTGTGTACCCATAACAACTTTCATAATAGCTTCGACAGCTCCAGCACTTGGGATAAGCAAGCCATAGGAGAACGAGGATAATTGAATTCGATAGGTTGTTTTTGTTGAAGGATAAATTCTAGATATTCCCAATAAAATTTTCCAAGCAAATGTGTCAAGTAATACTGCAATAAACGTAAATCCTGCTCCGATCGTCAGTATAACTACATTTGCTCCAAGAAATGTATCAATCATTGAAAAAATACTAATATCTTCAAGAATAAAGTATAATAATAGAACGAAAGCTGCAAATCCAAGCAAAATGATAGTTTTTTTGTCAAATGCTTCTTTCAAAGAAAGATTCTTTTGACTCAAATCTGGCTCAGATTGATTTTCCATAAATTAGACCTTCTTTTAAGGAATCAGGCGGGAGCTTCATAAATTCTTTTCAGAATGAACTCCTTACACTTCATCTAAGTATTGGATGCTTTTCCGTGAATATTTCCGAACTAGTTTTCACATCTTTGGGGCCAATTCTCTATAATATGTTATTTCTTGTCCTCTGGATTTTCTGGATTGATTATCATTATAAGGGAGAGCAAAGCAAAGCAGGAAAATATTTTGAAAAGTATTTACGAGAAGATTTCTTGTTTTATTTAATGACTGGATTACTTATCCTTTTGTTTCTCTTCCTTCTATTTACTTACGCAAACACCCACACTGACGTTGATGATGCCATAACTTCTGGAGTCAAAGCTTTTTTAGACGGTCATAATCCCTACCAAGAGGACGTAGTAATTCATCATTTGCCTTCAGGTATTACTTACGGTCGATATCATTATTTTCCGCCTGATTTACTCACCTATAGCGGTTTTTACATAATTAGTGGAGAGGTT
>DXJL01000042.1 GCA_019057635.1 Candidatus Heimdallarchaeota archaeon | reverse complement strand
TGGAGAGGTTTTTGCTTCTCTAGGGACATATTGGTTCGTCCCCCTCCATCTCCTATTGTTGATCCCTGGTTACTGGTTCTTGACAAGGATTGTTGATTGGCCACATCATAAACTAATCCCTTTCTATATTTTACTGGTTACTCCATTCCTTTTTACGAATTCAATGTTGATGTGGTTTTTTTTCATCATTGGTTATTATTTCTACGAAATAAGAAATAATCAAGATCTAGGAATGATTTTTTATGTCTTCGCAGCATCAGTGAAGTATTTAGTGGGATTTATTATTGTCTTTTATTTCTTTCAATCAATCCAAACAATTATGAGGGAGAAAAATAGAATTCAGCTTCGTTCTGTTATTATTAAAGAGATGAGACCTTACTTAATAGGGGGTTTGGCATTGGCAGTCATTTCTCTTCCATTTAACCTTATAGATGTAATTGTTTCTGTATTTCTTTATCAAGGAGATTTAGCTGCAAGGGGTGAAGTGGCTCAATTGGTTGGTCCTCTTCTCATCGAAATTTTAAAAATACTACGCCTTGAAAGTTTTTACATCCTGAGCGTTATTTTTATCATTATTCTATCCTTAATCCTGCTTAGAAGTCATACTACTTATGAAAAAATTATTCATATTTCATTTATGTCAATGTTTATACTCCCTTTCTATGGAACAGAGTTATTTATTACTCTCCCTTTCTATTGGTGGTTTAAAGAGGGATTACGTTCATATTCCAAAGAATGAAATAGAATAAGATAGGAAAAATTACTTTTTCCTCCTCTCCCAAGTTAGATACTTTTCTATTCATTTTATCGTGGTTTGTCCGCTATCGTTGTAATCAATGAGATACTTCGAACAGAAAACCGTTCATCGACGTATAAAATCCTAACATGCTTTTTTTCTGGATGATCAAGCCCATGTACATCGACAACTTGGCATACACCAGAAATAGAAGATTTGTAATCATTTTTATTCATTTTCAATGGAATAGCCGTCTTACAAATTGTGCATGGTTCACAATTTAGGGTAACTATATCGCCTTTGGTAGTCATCGTCTGATTCGCCTCGAAGCTCTTGTGAAAGAAATAACCTCAAAGCCCTCTCTTAAACCTTTGTAAATTTAAATTATCATTCTTACCTTATACGTTTACGGACGGAGAGGTATACAAATTTGACGCTTCTGTAACAACCATTCTACTAAGCCTAAAAGTGAATTATTTTTCGTAAAGTTTAATATTCTCTATTGTATATGATAGACACTTAACGGTTTTTATCACTTGATTATATCAGTAAATAAGAATCTTTCACTGATATGTTCAGCTACGCATTAATATATCAAGGAATACAAATTTTTACTGTGGTTTACGGATATTTATTACCTCTCCAGACAATAAATGCCGCTTTAAAGAAAGAGGGCTCTTTACTTTAGAAAGTTTTAAATGGGGGGAGAGTTTTTATTTTTCTATACTAGAGAATGAGGGCTTTATAGTATGAGTTCAGAAGAACACGTTGTAGATACTCCTTGGGGAAAACTCGTAACTGCCAAGGGCCTAGAGATTCTGATGTCTAGCTTCTCCAATGACATCAATCGATTATACAGTGCCATTACGAAATTAGATGAAAGGTTAAATAAACTCGAAATGTCTATTTCGTCATCCCAAGGAGAAAGTATAGATCCATTAATTGGTTCTAGTTTATCATCATTAGAACAGAAGATTGAGGAGCTGAAAGAAGAGCAATCTCGTTTTGCACTTCATATGAAACAAACCTTGGAGCTATTCTATTCAAAGTTAGAAGAATAAGAGAATTCCTGCTAAGATTTTTTCTTTGAACTTTTCCTGAAAAAGCCATCTAATGTCGTATGCTGTTGTTTTTTCTGTGTATTATTAAGTAACTCAGGTAATTCTTCTTTGAGAAATTGTTTCATCCGTTTGTCTTTTTGTTTAATTGCCCAGTACATCCCTTCATCTCTCGTACCCTTTGTTACAAGGTGAACAACGCGTGATTTTCGTTTTCTTCCTCTCCCACGGCGTTGGATAGCCCTAACAACTGATGGCACAGAATCATAAAAAATAACTAAATCACAGTTACCTACATCTAATCCTTCTTCACCCACAGAGGTACTGATCAAAACCTTTATTTCTCCCTTTTTGAACTGATCAATTACTTTCAACTGATCTTTTTGAGATAATCCCTTATCCGTCTTTGAACTTGAATGTCCTATAAACACTCCAGTATTAATTTGAGAATTTGTTAGTTCTTCATGAAGAAAATGCACTGTATCTCGAAAATTACTAAATATAATGATTCGGGACTCATTTTTTGAATCATCTCTTAATTCCGCTCTCAAATCCGAGATCATGAATCCTAGCTTGGGGTGAATAAGAGGCTTATCACCGAGTGAGGTCTCCAGCTCGTGAATGATTGGATCCTCAAGGAAAAGCCGTAAAGCTTTGGAGCTTTTCTTTTGTCGCCATTTTTTGATTGTGTTCGCAACTTGAGGAAGCCCTTGGCTTTCTACTAATTCTTTTAGGTGTTGTACTCTAATGAGGTTTGAGCTCGAGATCAATAAGTCACCATAGGATGAATCTTGTTTAGTCTGGAATACTATCTGTTGGTGGATAGCCAACGCTTCACGTTTCCCAAGATATTTGGATTTTTTTATACTTGAGAGGCGTTCTTTAAGTGTTGCGAGAAGTTCATCTTGTAGCTCCTGTAATTTCGTCAATAAGGATCTATACTGGTCAGGCAAGTCAATCCAAATAACTTCGGGAGTGTGTACTGAAATGAAGTCTTGGACATCGAAATCAGCGGGATTTGTAACTGAAATTTTCCCAATCCTTAGATTCTCACAAACCTCAAGAATTTTTTCTGGATTATTGCCTGGGGTTGCCGTAAATCCTATTATTTGACATTTTGCTTCTTTTGCAATGCTGACGTAAGCATAATCACCTGTAGCTCTATGAACTTCGTCAATACATAATAATTGAACATTCCTGATTTCTAATCTTCCATAAAGTAGATCATTTTCAATAGTCTGTGGTGTACCAACAATAATTTTCGCGTTAGGATATTCTTGTCCCCGTTTAGCGGGTGGAATTTCACCAGAGACTTCTAAAATTAAATCTGTACTTAAATTTCCAATGGAATCTGAAAACATTTGTTTAATTTGATGAACAAGTGGACGAGTAGGAGTGAGTATTAGTACTTGGCGATCAGGAACCTTGTTGAGACTGTAAGCACTAAGATAAGCCATAATAATTGTTTTTCCAAGGCCTGTCGGAAGAACAACCAACGTGTTCTTTGGATTAGTTACACACTCGGAAAAAATGACTTGTTGATAGATCCTAGGTTCTGTATTAGGTAGAACTAATTTCATAAGTTAAGCTCCACACTTTGTTTGCATTTATTACACCTATCTAAGATTTCTCCATAAGAATATAGTTCATTAAGAGAGTTGAGATAGCCTAATTTGGACTTAAATGGAGACTCTTTAACTGTGTTATCTCAGAAAAAAGTAGTCCTGTTCGTATGTACACACAATTCCGCTCGTTCTCAGCTATCAGAAGCAATTCTTCAACAAAAATTTGGAGATAACTTTCAAACATTCAGCGCAGGGACAAAACCCACGACAATTAATCCTTACGTAAAACAAGTTTTAACGGAAATGGGAATAAATACCTCCAACCTTAAAGCGAAGCATGTTAACGAATTTTTAGGTCAAGAAATTGACATAATTGTAACGGTTTGTGATTCAGCAAAAGAATCTTGTCCTTATTTCCTTGGTGCAAAACGATATGAGCATAAAAGCTTCAAAGATCCAACTCAATTTACAGGAACTAATGATGAAATACTCAAAGCGGTGAGACGACTTAAAGACGAGATTTTGGAATGGATTGAAGAAATATTTACTCCCCAGCCCCGAATACCTTGAAGAGGGTAGCTGTTAAGTTTCTATTGCTTAAATTGACATACTTTTATAAATGGAAGATAACTTCAGGTTTCATAATTTACTAGAGACTTGAAAACATCATTCTCCTATAGTAGAGTTGAATACTAAATGTCAGAAAAGGAAGTTGGACTGGAAGAATCAAAAGCTTTACCCGAAAAAGAAAGGAAGATAATTGTTGATCTTTGGAAAACAAAGATGCATGGGGAAATTATCGGGATTAAACAGAAAGAAGAACATATGGCTAAGTCAAGACAATTTAACCGGGATTTAGAACTATTTGGAGAGGTCAGAGAGGTTAAAAAGGGAGAAGAAGAAACAGTTGGATATCTGGGCTATCGAAAAGGTCTTTGGGATGATGAGAAAGACAAACTAAATCGTAGATTGGTCATAAAGCTGTTTTCAAAGAGTATGTATTACCAAGGAACCATAGAAGAAATGATTGCCCGTGAATTTACACGCTCTTTAACCTCACGAAGAGACTTTCCAAATTTTTACACTTTAATTGATGGTCATGATTATATTCTATCTGTTAGCAAGATACGAGGTGGCCTGTTCGTTCCTGAATGGTTTTCCTTCCGAGCGCATTTTGATAAAGACAAGAAATTTTACCCAGTTATTCTCAAACATAAAATGGGTCCAGGAATTGATTATCGAATAGTACACGGAATTGGCGATAAAGAAATTGGCTTAATTAACGGAAAGAAATTTGACGTGGGTGGACGTTACGATATTGATATAAAATCATCAGATCCTAACTTACTTTCCAATGTAGTAGTGAGAACAATAATCCTCTTTGCCGCAACTCTTAAGTTTCATAAATCTATACATAGAAAGATCAAAAAAGGTACAAAATTAATGAAACAAGGGAAGTGGACACCAACTCTCCTCAACGAGGAGCTCCTTCTTCATCGTAATCCGAGAGCTATCTTGCGAAAATAACTCTCCCTCCTTCTTTTTCCCTCTACAAGAAGTATTGGGAAAGCAGTTTGTTCCTAGCCAGTACTAGTTGTCCTCAAACGGAAAACTCTCTTCTAAAACATCGTCTAATGACCAATTGCGAAGAATTGATCCAACTTGATTAGATATGTACTTTTTCCCGTAATTTAATGCCGTCTTAACTAAGTCAGGCATTATATTAACATCAGTTTCCAAAAATATCCCCTTTACGAACTTAAAAGGAATTATTCTTATTAAAGAAATCGATGTCGGTAGGTATATTATAACGAGAGTCTCCTTAATTTTTCGTGTTAAAGCAACAAAAATCGTATTAATTATTAACTTAAAGTTTCACAATAGCAAGAATTTCCTTAAAAGGAAATAGAGCTCTAATTATATTTAGAAAATATTAGTTTAATCTGAATACAGCTATTTATATGACCATAATCGTGTAAGTTACCAAATTGTGAAACTGGATTTGCTAGAAAATTAACCATGATGATTAGTTCGATAAGGAGTATTATCAAAAATTATTCCTTTGTATCGGATTCATGACACAGTTTTTAACTTTCAATTGGTTAAAAAAACGAAAAACGTGACTCAAACTGGTCGAATGCTTTTTTTCTTAACGATTAATATCGCGATTATATTGACAAAACTTTAAATCGAATAGCTCGAATTAGTTCGAACTGTCTATAATCCTTCTCAGTTTCCCCTACTGTAATTAGATGATGCTTTAAAATCTATGTTAGAGGGATAATCTGGAAGAACAGAAAGATTATGTCAGGATTTTACAATCAAAAGAATTGAAAAACTATCTATTGTTTCATGAAACCTAGAGGAATTTCGATATGGCTGATGTGACCGACAAAATTAAAGAAGCTTTACAAGCTGGGAGATCAGGCCAAGTCAGTCGAAAAACCCCATATGAACGATTTGGATTCCAACAGAATCCTTTTCAGCTGAAATCTACTCATAGTATTGAAGAATCATTTATTATGCGTGAAGATGTATTAATTAACTTTGCCACACAAATTGGCTATGCTATTCGATTGTTTGAAGAGGATTCTTCTTCACCATTCCGTCATCAACTTACCCATGGTATACATGGTAGTGGAAAAACCACTGTAGCGCAGCATTTTACTGAAGAATGGGAAAAATTCGGTTTTAATGATTATGAAACGATATTTACTAGTTTAAAGAACTGGCGGGAACCTCAACAAGCTCGTGGGTTATATAGTGCCTCGTCAAAAACTCTACAGACATATGAACGATTTCTTAATGAAATACTTCGAGCAACAAAACCACTCATAGTCTTCGTTGACGATTTTGACTTTACTGTTACAGGTACATCTGCTATTCCACGTTGTTCAGAATTTTTTGGTGATATCATATCTAGAGCCCCCTTCGGTGCAATAATTATCGCATTAGTTAGTAGTCTTACACTTACTGTTTTATCTGAAATTGAGAATACAAACCTATCTAGATCTTTCTATTCAAATTTCAATCCTGATCATTTCTTTTTCCCAGTATTTTCAAAAACAGAGGTTCGTCAACTGCTTACCAAGCGCCTACGGGACGTTCGTAAATCCATTGACCTTTTCTCCGTGAAATCTTTGGAAGTAATAGCTGATCATAGTATGGGCCTTCCTACTATTGCATTGAAGATTGCGTCTGCATGCTTACATGATTTAATTACACAAGACATTGAAAGAGTTACCTCATCCTTGGTTAAGAATGTTATTAAGCAAGCAGGTTTTCGAAATGCTGTATCATTAATAGAATCTTTGGATCGTGATGAGGGAGATGAATCTGTCAATATTTTCACCCAAAAAAGACGTGATATAGTCATCTCTATCCTTCAACATCAAACACGTGAGAGGTTCTTTTTCCCACCGACTGGTGTTGATGGTCTAACGATATCAAACCTTGCCCAACAATTTGGTGTTAACTTATCAACAATGAATTACCACATTAAACCGCTAACACAAACCCTGCCAATTCCCATTCTTGAAAGCAAGGATGATGTTCATGATGCTAGATCGAAGATTCTAAAAGTGGATATGAAAACACCCATTGCCAGCGCCCTGGAAATTTTGGCAGTATACCATAGACTTCAGCCTGAACGCTATCATGTCAGTACGCATTCAATACAAGTAGGACACAGGGAGGATGAAAGAACTTGAATACAACCCTTAGTGAAATGTTACAATATTTAATAACAAAAAAATCTCTGATAGAGAATCCATTAAAATTAGATGAAGGAATTAACCGTGCCAAGTAATCTAGAACTTTTACCTCTTAAAGACCTTACCACTGAATATTGTCGATTGCGTGGTCTAACTATCGATCAGAACACCTCACGGGCAAGTAATCGTCGTTGGGATTTTGTCATTCAAAATGGTGGCGATAAGGAAGGTATAGGAATTACAATAAAGGACTGGAGACGTGCAGTAGGTGTGGATATAATCATTCGTGCTGAACAATTAATGAAAGCCAGTCGCTTCGTTTCTAAAGTCTTACTCGTTTCCAATCATTTTTCTGACCCCGCACGTTCTTTAGCGGAAAAAATTGGTATTTTTCTTTTAACCAAGAATGATCTCATTGAGATTATATCAACATCGAATTCCCCTCAAGAGGAACCGTGGAAGGATCATTCAGACAATCATGAGAATATTGTCCTCTAATGAATTTTATTTACCTTTGAGAATCTATGGCAAATGTTAGGAATACCAAAGTAGGAATGGTCTTCTGTACTCGTTGGTAGTGGTAGACAAAATAATCATGCCGGGGAGAAAATACATCTAGTAAGAGCGGGGAAGTAGTGGTCAAGTCGAGAATTTTTTCAACTATCCACTTTTCTAGCTGCTCACCAAGAAGAATATAAAGCTGTTTTCGCTTCTGAAAAATTAATGGTAAATAAAGTTCTCCCCAAAGTGATGAGGGGAGAATTTCACATAGATAATCTAAGTCTATTCGATTAACTTCTGATATCTGATTATTTCTGATAGTAAATGTAGGTGTTTCTAGTAGCGATTCTAAAGACATTTTTTTACGGGGAAGAGAGCTATAGATTTTCTCTTTTTCAGCTTTCCACAAGCCATTAATTAGTCTCTTCGACATTGAAATTATTTACTTCCTATTGCATTATAAAAGACCATAATTCCAATAGAAATTAGCCTTAACTAGTTGAAATACTTGATTTTAACGTCTTCTTCTGAACTTGACGTCAGTTGAATCTGTGGTATCTGTTTCAGGTGAATCACTCCCACGGGATTCAGCAAGTTTACGCAATTCTCTAAATTTAGTTTTATCCTGTTTAATTAATTTTTCTCGTCTTGAAATACTTGTACTATCGCTACCAAGTGCTTTCGTTCTTCTTCGAGAAGATATAATTGCCCATGATAAAAGTCCTCCTGTAATTATCGTTCCTCCTCCGCCAAAGATGATAATATTACCAATATCATCGAAAGGGTTATTAGCGGTAGTGGTGGTGGTAGTAGTTGTAACATCGGTGGTAGATTCACCACCAGAGGCATCATACCTTATTAAGAGCACTGTTACCTCAAAATAGTAATTCGTTCCATCTTCTAATGCAGTAAACTGCTTGCTTTCATCCACACCTATTCCGATGATTCCCGCTTTGAATTCTGAAAAAAAGCCCGCACTTGCCAGTGGATATAATGCTAAGATATCAGGCGGAACGCTTGAACCTTGAGTAAGATAAATATATTCGATATTGTTATCTTCTGCTATTCCAGTGTAATCAGAGAGGTTATATCGAAAGTAATGGACATCAACTACGTCTCCCCAGTCAGCAGTTACGGCTGCATTGGCTTATTCTGCAAAAAAAAAAAAAAAAATTA
>DXJL01000041.1 GCA_019057635.1 Candidatus Heimdallarchaeota archaeon | reverse complement strand
TTACGTATATCAACGAATGTTATTAATAATGATGGTACGAGAGCTATTGGCACTCGAGTTTCAGAAGAGGTGTATTATCAAGTAATAGAAAAAGGCATCCCCTGGCTTGGTAGAGCTTTTGTAGTGAACGCCTGGTACATCACGGCGTATGAACCAATTAAAGATTCAAGTGGCAAAATTATCGGTATGCTTTACGTGGGGATGCTCGAAGCTCCCTATGTGGATCTACGAAATCGTGTGGTTCTTACATTTCTGATAATAGCATTCCTGACTGTGGCTATACTATCTGTAATAGCCTATTTTTCAACGACAAACATTACTAATCCTTTAAAGACGTTACTACATGCCACTAACAAAATAGCCCGGGGTGATCTATCTCAAAGAGTGAATATAAAATCACACGATGAGATTGGGCAATTAGCGAATTCATTTAACCACATGGCAATTGAACTTCAAAAAGTTACAGATGAATATCGTTCATTGACAGAGACGCTGGAAGAGAAAGTTCGGAAGAAAACCGATGAATTGAAGATATCGCAAAATCAACTTCTTCAATCGGAAAAACTAACCTCGCTTGGCAAGTTGTCTGCTGGAATAGCGCATGAAATAAATAATCCTTTAACATCTATTTTATTGAATAGTCACTTGATTTTAGAAAAACTCGAAAATGGTGACACTTTGCACGAATACATCAAAATGATAATAGACGAAACGAGTAGATGTAGTTCAATTGTCAAAGGCCTTCTGGAATTTTCTAGGCAAACGTCGCCCGAGAAAAATCCTGCAGAAATAAACAAAGTAATTGAAGAAACACTTTTTCTGCTTGAAAGTCAGATTCTGATCTGTCATGTTGAAATTAGGAAAAATTTGGGCGGAGATCTACCGAATATTGTGATTGATATCAATAAAATCAAGCAAGTGTTCACAAATATTATATTAAATGCATTAGATGCAATGTCAAACGGTGGTATTCTGTCAATCGGTTCACAAGCTTCGGTCGACAGGAAATCCTTGGATATTACATTTCAGGATACAGGGTGTGGTATATCTAAAGAAAATCTTGGAAAGATTTTCGATCCTTTTTTCACTACAAAAGAAACACAAGGTACGGGATTGGGTCTTTCGGTGTCTTACGGTATTATAAAACAGCACAATGGTAAAATAAATGTGAGAAGTGATGTTGGAATAGGGACAACAATTACAGTAAGTCTTCCTTTAGATAATTTAACAGGAAATTCAAGAGAGGAGGGAGAAAGATGAATGGGAAAGCAAAAATTCTGGTTGTGGATGATGAATTACCAGTTTGCAGAAGTATGGCCAGCGTATTAACAGATAGAAATTACGCTGTAGATACAGCTCTCAGTGGTGAAGAGGCTTTACAGAAGGATTCAAGAAATCATTATGACGTAATCATTACAGACCTGATGATGCCTGGTATAAGTGGTATGGATCTTTTGAAAACCATCAGTGAGAAGAGTCCGGAAACGATGATAATAATGGTCACTGGATATCCATCAATTAAATCAGCAGTGGAATCTGTAAAACTAGGGGCATTTGATTATATTCCCAAACCATTTACGCCCAGTGAATTACGGAGCTTGGTTTCCCGAGCTTTGTCTAGAAAACGCATTCACGAAAGAGAACAGGCTGAAAAAGACACAAAAAAAGGAGAAATTACCGAGGTTTCGGTGCCCGAGGGGTTGTATGGCATCCCAGGTAATGCGTGGATAAGAGTTGAAAAAGACGGTATGGTGCGTATAGGTGCGCACCATATGCTACTCAACACAATTGAGCGCATTGCATCTCTAGAGTTTCCTGAGGTAAATGCGCCGAGATATCAAGGAGAAGCTTGTGTGATAATCAATGATGTCAACAAAAATAGACATAGGCTGTGGACACCAGTGACCGGCAGAATTGTAGCAATAAATGAAAAAATAAAGGAGGACTACTCGAAAATAATGAAGGATCCGTATAAAGACGGATGGTTATTGTTAATGACACCGACACACTTAGAAGATGATATGAAGAATCTGATTGTCTTAAAGAGCCCATAATTACCTGAAGGGACAGTTTTGAATATACCAACAATTAATAACCTTTCACACACCTTGGAGAAAGTTCTATCTTCATTTAATCCGATGATAATGGCATATTTAGATGAGCATGGTAGTTGGGTTGAAAATCCCAAAATAAGCCGCGATAGAATATCAAATGAATTATGGTTTACCATTTGGCAAAAAAAACAGAAAGATGATTATTTTGAGCAAATCAAGAATCTCTTTTGTCCGTTTATACGTAGTAGAATTTCATGGGATATCACTGCAAAAATTTGTGAAGATTTACTGGGTAGAATAAGTGTCACCAACACTTTGTTTGTCATTTTGGAAGTTCTCTACTATCTCATCGAATACAATGCACTCAAAATAAACGGTGAGGTTTATGTAGCTGATTGGGATCATAAAGGACAATCAAATCGAGTTCGAAATTGCGTAAAAGCTCAAGAATCTAAAGATCGAATCAAAAGATCAGTGGATGGTGATGCACAAATGAGTATTTTACTGGAGACGATTGAGTTATTGAAAAAGGAAAAGCGGTCTTCAAATAGCCCGGTAATATTGCCTGAGGTTATTTTTAATAACGTAACTTTGGTTATTGCGGAGGAAGAAAAGATAAGGCAGTCAATGGAAGATATGATGGTTGAACTCAAAGATAATAAGAAAAGAAATGGACATTATGCGATTATCAGTGAGCATTTATGCCCAACATTAGGAACGATGACAAAGGTACCACAAGCTCTTGTGCGTCCTTGCTTAGAATTGCTCTCTAACAAGGATATTCCAATCTCAAGCGGCATTCAATTTGAAACATCATCAATTTTAGGGGCTTTAAAGGATTCACGTTGTTTTAACTCTCTCTTAGAAATTTTGAAAAATTGTGATCTTCAGCATGCAAATTTAAGAAGTAACTTGGTATATGCTATAGGTAATATCAGGCAAAAAGAATCGTTAATGTATCTTACTGAAGTACTAGAAGAAGAAGAATCAGTTGATGTTTACCTGAGCGATGGCACGATGGGATACACACAGTCATTAGATTGGGAGAAGTACGAAGCCATTTGGGCACTCGGTAAGCTTGGTTTTGATGCGATCGAGGCAATTCCTGCACTAACGAAATATGTGAATAGTAAAGATAGCAATATACAATGCGCTCTCGCTTGGACTATGGCACGAATAGGGAAAGAACAGAAAGAAAGATATGGTGGCACAGACGCAAACATAGTCATTGCACTGATGAACTTGCTTACAAAAAACGACACTAGAACACTTGAAGAAACTATGTATAGTTTGAGAAAAATAGAATTACCTGATTTCCTCCATTCGCTGTATCTCCATAACATAAAAACCATTCCCATACTTGCATTGAAACCAAGCAGCACTGGATTGTATGAACTATCTGAGACACTATTTCATTTAGTATCAGTAAAGAAACCTGTTGTTATGGCAGTTGCAGGTGATTCTGGTACAGGTAAGACATATTTCTGCGAAGCAATCAAGAATGGCTTTGGTGGTATACAAAAAAATGACATACTTTACTTAATGAGGGATAATCCAGGACACACGCACATCTTTCACAGGATGCTAGGTATAAAACTGTTGAAAGAGTCATTGGATCCAGAACACTATCAGGATTATCCATACACTGAAAACAATGATAATCCCGACGCTTTTTTTGAAGATTTCGTCAGAAAGTATTCGGGGAAAAAGCTTATTATTCTTGATGGATGGATGGATGAATCATATTTCTATCATGTTATTGAAACATTCTACAGAAAAAGCTATCTGGATGTAATTGTCGATTTTCGTACAACGTTTTCCACAAAAAGACTTAATCTTGAAGAACGTGAGGGGTTATTAGAAAATGTAAAAACATGTCTATCATATGTAGAAAAACCAATCATCGAAGAAACAGATTTCTACCATGATAACGAGGTTCTTATATATAATCTCGACAATTCTACAACCTCAAGACTTAACAAAGAGGAAATATTCGAGGTTTTCCATAAGAAGAAGGTAAAC
>DXJL01000040.1 GCA_019057635.1 Candidatus Heimdallarchaeota archaeon | reverse complement strand
GTTTGATATGCGTCAAAATTCTAGATCTTTCCCTCAGATTCCAATTCATCAAGTCTTACCATCTGGTATTCACCGCTATTTCTTCAACTATACTTATGATCAATTCTACTCTAGTAATTATTTTCAATTTGATTTTAATCAAAATCTATCATTGTTAATTTCGATCATTGATAAAGGTACGTCTTTTTCTGATGTCCCAGACTCATTAGAAGGCCCTCTCACTATTGATTTTGGTCCTTTCGATGTTTACACAAGTATTGATTCATATCCCCCCGAATTCATGTCAAAAAATGGAACCGACATACAGATAATCTATCAGAATATATCTGGTATATTGACTTCAAAGCCTACTATTTCTGATGGTTCAGTAATAATATCTACCTACATTCAAGATAATTTATGGTCGGGAATCAACAGAGACATTGTTCAACTGAACATTACAGATATTGATAATCATGAAACCGATACGGTTTTTATGAAAATTAAAAATTCATCTTTACCTCGTCGGGAAGAGCTATGTTTCATTTGGGGTGGTCCATTAATTGTAGGTAGAAGCTACCTTGTAACTGTAACCATCCAAGATAGAGCAGGTAATATTAATTCTCGAACTATTGAAATTACTATAGAGGATCATGTAGCTCCTAGAATAGAGTCTATTGAAATTATACAGACTCAAGATCGTGAGTTTGAGATAAGTGTTTACATTAATGAGACTGGTTTTGGGGTGGATTTTGTACGGGTCGCAATTCTAGATGGATCAAGGATTATCAAATGGGTAAATTTAACGAAGCAGAGTGGGGGAAGTCAAATTGATTCAGTAAATCAATTAGAAATGTATTATGGTGTTGGAACAATCCCGTTTGGATTAGGGGATATTTTCTCTATTTTTGAAAAATCCTATTTAGTGGAAATCTTGGTCGCTGATCGAACTGGTAACCAGAAATATTATTCTAAAGCTGAATTGGAAGCAATTCAAAAAGACTTAAAAGAATCAGAGCCAGAAACTAAATTTGAAATTGGAGAGGAACTCACTCCTATACTTTTTCATCCTTATGTTCTTGTCGCATGTCTATTTATTTTAGTATCTGCCATTGTTGTGGGTATTCGGGTCACTTCCAGGACTGAGGGGTACGATATGAAAAAGATCTTTACCGAAGGAGAGAAAATTCCTCGGGAAGTCATTCTTACTCAAATGGATGAATATGCGTTAGGAGTTACCATAAATTTCTTTGATCAAGTGCAAGGCCCTGTTCCTGTTATTTGGGAGCCAGCATTACTTGAGGATCAACAGCAAGTTATGTTAGATTTATCAGATAAATCCTTTTCAACATTAGAGTTTATCGGTCTAGATGAAACTGAAAGAAGTGGAACATTCGATTTTTCCACTGGTAGTTATGAGTGTACTGCTCTTGGTTATTCCTTCGCGATTGATAATCCTCAAGCTCGTGGGGGAAAAGAAAACTTGACCATCGTATTGCTACTTAGAAAAGAATGGGGAGATAATTTACTAATTTTCCAAGATGAGTTAACCAAAAAGCTTCGTGAGATTCGTGAAATGGTAGAAACACAAAAAGAACCAACTTTGATTGCGAAACAAGCTCGTGAGTTGCGAGAATATGTATCAAGAATTATGCTTTCTTTCAACAAAATTTATGCTGGTCTCGATTATGGGCTAGCCCAACAGGAGGAATGAAAATGAAAAGGTCTCGATTAAACATTTTATTATTGATTTTGCTTATCACTAATTTTAGTTTGTTTTTCACGTTTTCAGGAACTATTGGTCATCTTCCTCGCTCACATAATTCATCTATACAAAGAATTGAGAGTTTATCTGTTTTTCCTACCCTTTTTCCCAGACAGGATTCCTCTGATACGGTTTCTGTCGGTGAAAGACCAAGGCTTGCTATTCAAGATACCTCGACTATTATTCTCAATATAACAATAGATAATGATAATGAATCATTCGCATTTACTGAGAATATCTGGGATGCTTCTCTATCATCAGACCCAGAAGTGCTATCCAATTCCTCCTTATATCAAGAAGGGATAATATATCCTGCCGAAAATGGGTTAACAAGTGATGCTTTATTCAGCAGGATAGGAAATAATGGAACTAACAAAACAAATGCCAATGAAAATCTTAACGATAAAATACAGGGCGGAATCTCTACTGGTTGGCAACTAGAATTTCCCATCACCCAGGATTTTGAAATGATCCAAATTAGTTTTAAGTGGCGTTTTGACGCTTATGATCCTCCTGCTTTCAATGATTATGAATGGAATGGAATTTCTGGAGATATAACCCCTGATTACCAAGAAATTCGATGTAGGATAAAGCATGCATCGACTTCTGAAACATTTTGGCTAGGAAATCCAATTAGTGATCAGAATCCTAATGGCACCGTATTTTATCGTGTTGGAAGAAATGTAACATTGGATGAACAATGGTACAATTTCACAGGCCAATTTTATGTTCCCCGTAATGATACATCAAATTACACATTAGAATTAGGGGCATATTTAAACACAAGAGAGTATTGGAATGAATATTTTGATGTCTGGTTTGATGATATCCTTATCGAAGGAATTAATGATGTTACCGATACTAGTTCTCCTGAACCTGTTGGTCTAGGCTTGGATAGAACCGACGATGTTTCCGAATATGCATTTTGGACTAATTTTCGGGAAGGAATATGGACCAGTCCAATAGAGAATGTGACTGCATTTTACAACCGTACAGGAAGTGTAAATCTTCAAACAAATATTAGTTTACAATATCGACTACTGAGGACAAATATCACAGCTTCAGGATTTAATGAAACTCACTGGGATAGAATTATTGCTGTAAATGTTAGTGATTTAGTTGAGTATAAGTTTGTTGTCTTCGATAGCGTTGGTAATGAATTTACTACAGATATTTATTCGCATGTCATTGGAGATTATACTCCTCCAATAATTGAGAGTGAATTGGATCCTACCAATTCTTCCTTTGTTAATTGGTACGGGAATGGTACAGCCAAAATTAGAGTCAATACGAGCGATTGGGGTTTTGGTGTGGATGAAGTAATTCTTAATTACACCATTGATGATGGCCCTTTTCAGCTATTACCCATGAAAGATATCGTAACTATTGGCGACATAACGACTTATGAAACCAAAGTCTATGTAGGGTATGGAAGTACGTTAAAATTTACTATTAGTCTAAGTGACACCGAGGGAAATACAAACAGCTACTCTGTTCTTCCTATATTATCTGAGGATGATGAAATTGATCCTGTTATTTACATTGATGATATCATACAAAGTGTGACTGAAGAAGGTCATACAGTTGTCTATACTTATGCCGAAGATCCCTTTGGTGAAATTGAAAGAGTGTATTTAACGGTAACATATGCTAAGAACGATTCTTTCGTAGTAGGTCGTAATTCTGAAGGAACAATATTGTATAACTACTCCTATATTCAATTGAGTTTCAATGATAGTATTGGATTGTATGAGGTTCGTTCTACTCCTTCCACGCCTCAAGGCGCACTTCAACTTCCCTTCAATCTGGGAGTAGAAAATAGTTACTCAATCAATGTGTTTGTGGAGGATAAAGTGGGGAATAACGACAACACTTCACAAAATGTTGTCGTTTATGACATTGTTGCTCCCAAAATACAAATACTGGATCCAGAGGATCCTTTCCCTGGAAAAATGAAGGTGTGGGTACAAGCAACTGATGGAGGAAGTGGGATTGCGGTAGTAACACTTGAAAAGCGAAAAGGATCTGGTTGGGGACATGTAATCAACTTATCATACTCTACAAGTCGGGGCCAATATTATATTGAACTTGATACCGATTGGTTTGGTAACCAGCTGATAGAATTTAGGATAAATGCCATTGACAACGTTGGCAATAATATTGATCAATCAAACCGACCTACTAAGTCCTATACTACACGATTCTTTGTTTCTACGACTATTGGACTATTCTTAACAGAAACTATAATCACTACCATCATAATTTCATTATTCACTGCGATTAAAATTACTCAAAGACGGAGATTGCGAACTGTACGTAGACGCCGCTTTGATATTGCATTGAGAGGTGGCGAACGTCTAGCGTACCTCGGGGAAGAGGCAATGTTTGGTTTTGTGGCAGCTTATGGTCAAGGTGAAGGAATCACAAGTATGTTACTTTGGGAACCTTCCCTGATCGGGCAATTCTATCAGTATTTGAAAGAGCTAGTTGATAGGGCCAACAATACCGTGGATTTTGTCATGCAAACTCGGGCTGAAGATATGGTCACCTATGTTGACTTTACCATTGAAGAAATTAATTGTTCAGCAATTACTTTTGCCTATCCTGTTGCTAGTCTTCCTCAAAAATGGGTATCTACATTATCGTTAGAACATACTCCTGAGACTCCTCGTCAGGGAGTCCTGTTTATGATGCTTCTGATGCGTGAAAAGTGGACTGAAGTTTCACATACTTTCCAGGAAGAAATCAAAGAAGGCATGCAAGATATTAAGAATTATCTTCTTGCAGGTGAGGACAAAGAAATCATCAATCAAAAAGTTCGAGAATTCCGTCTGTTCATCTCTGGAACTGTGGAGATTTTAGAAGAAATTGAAACAGATACGGATGAAGTAACCGATAGTATAATGGGTGATTTTGAATCTGAATTTCTTGAAGATAATGAAAAGGAATGAAATCTATGTCAGATAATCTACGTCTTCGAACAGAACCCTGTACTGTATGTAATAAGACATTTGCTTTGTCTGTACCTGCCTCTGAATTACAACCTGATCTCACAGGTCTAGACATCTTTGTGGATACACACGGAATCGATGCGGATCCCTCCCATGTACGTATTCTCTTCATTGATGCTGAGGGGTTTGTCCGTTCGATCAATACCGTTACAAAATATACTACATTATTGCGTGAAGAATAAGCTACCGAGATTCACTGGATGAATTGGATTTATAAGATATCCATATGAATACGTTGAGCAGTTCCCCGAGTTCCTTTTCGTGAACAGGTTACACTAAATAATGGCACTTTAAAGTCATGGGCAAGAAGTGTAGCGGTATCCATGCTTAAAGCTACAAGAATATCCAATATGGCTCCGTCTTCATGGCGGAAAATGCGAACAAACGAGTGCTCTGTCCGTGCACCTGTTTCCTCATCCCATGCTTTTTCAACCAAAATTAACGTCGGCCACAGCTCCCCTTTCTTAAACCAGTCTTTTCGTTCTTTAACGAGTGTTTCAACCGATTTTCCTTTAAGGCCACTAAAAATAAACCGTCTATCGTCAATAATTTCATTTTCGGTTAAGCGAATGTGTGGATTTTGCCGTGCGATCCAACCAAATGTTCTAAATTGCATAAAGGTTCAAACCATTCTTCATCTACGTAATATAAAGGAAAATCAAAGAACTCTCCTCTTTGAAATTCTGTAATTCAATCTACATTCAATGGTACTTCTAGAAAAAAAACCTTTCGTTGTCTTCACCGTTTCCTTATCTACTTTTTTTCTTTAGAATGTGGTTATTCTGTTTCTGTATTCTCCGTTAAAGCTTTATTCGCTGGAATTATGCCAGTCGTAAACTTGTTTTCTTTATTCACGCTAATACGTGATTCCAGAGATAATTTACTTATGTTCCAGCCTAGAACCAGAAAAAACCCTAGTTCCAAAATAAAAAGTACTACTTGTAGTAATAAGCTTTCTGAAAAGAATTCTAGCACATAGGTGAATAATGCTAAGACACCAATGTAATATAGATCAGAAGGTATTATTTTTCCAGATGATATTTGACGGTTTTTATGGTGAAATAATGCTACTTCAACTATAGCTATGATTCCTCCGAGTATTCCTCCTATTAGTCCTCCATAGTATAATATTCCTGGCCAAACCACAGGTATCGACCATAACCCCCTGGATATAAATGTAAAAACACTCGTTATGAGAAGTACTGTGAAATATCCCACAACCGCGGGAATGAGAAGAGCTATGATTACATTTAGCACATTTATCGGTTGATAGGTTAACTGATACTTGGACATGTCAACTTGGTTATCTTCAGTCATGTATTAGCCTCTTTTGATTATTATTTTATCTGTGTTAGACGACCAATGACCCATTCCTGCTCTAAAGCGGCAATAAAAGGAGCAAATCTTGGCCCTCGGGAGGTACCCAAAAATATCTGATACAAAATTCCGAAAAATGTAGCCATTTGTTTGCGTGATAGGTTGAATTTAGTCTTTAACTCTATCATACACTTTTTTATTTCTTCTTGAGTCCAAGAAGTTGTTTTCAACGTTTTAGCTAATGCTAAGACAATTTTTCGCGTTTCAGGATCAATACTCTTTACTATTTCCTTAGGTATTTTGTTTGGGATATTTATTTGAAGGTGGGGAGGAGCACAGTCTTTTATCCAATTTCGAGCAAGATTTAAACGGGAGTGAATGTGAGCTCTTACTTCTGGTGATGGTTTAGTTTCTAATATACCTGTAGCAATCAGTTTATTAATCGCTTTCTCAGTTCCCTTTTCCCCTTCTTCGACAAGTTGCCCTAAAATAATAGCTTGATTATAATCCAACTGAAAACCAATATACTCTGGAACCTTATTGAAGTGAGTAATCTCATAGCTTCGCAGAATTGTTTGTAGTTCTGAAGGATCATCAAACGGTTCAATATTATGATAAATTCGTTGAGCTTTATCATATTCTGCAATGTAAGATGGTAACTTATCCAATCCTAGGACTATTCTACGTTTTGGAGGGGGTTTCAAGTATAAATACCGCAATACATGCGATTCTGCATATTGTAACCATGTAGTTGGGGTAAACCCTATGAATCCTGAACTCGTCATATCACCAAAGTCAGTTCTTCCTTCCGAATATCCTACCCATTCGTTCCAAAATCCATAAGGGCCAGGATGTTCAAGAACGGTTTCTAATACTTCAATACAACTATCTCGTGACCCACCTGGTGTTGCATGATCCTTTCCATATGGTTCAAAATGGATATTCAGAGTGTACCATATGGCTAGCCATTCCAATCGCCATGTTAGTTTGCCTAATTTCATATCCGACCATCCTTCATCTTCACATTCAGAACACGAATAACGAACTTTGAAGGTTTTCAAATCAACCTCTAATGCTTTAGTCGTGCCTATTCGGTGGCAATTATCACATATTGGATTAAAAGGAATCCAGTTTTTAGGAAAAGGATTTTCTGCTCGATATTTGTTAAGAATTCCTCGTACTTTTTCTTTCTGTTGAATTAACGCAACAATAGTCTTTTTCATTTCTTCTGTTTGATAGAATTCATGTGTTCGGATGATATTAATGTCTTTACCGAATTTAGGTAATGGGTTACCAAAATCTTTCCAGTAATAGTCAATCCACGAAGAATGTTCACCTGTGGGATCAGGAACATCTACTAATCGCCAATTGATATATTTTTCTGCATCTTTTGGATCTGAAAATGCGTTTAATTGCGCTTCTTTTCCTTTCCACGGATCAGATGTATATAAAATCAAAAAATGTGTCGCAGAAACTCCTTTGCGATTCAACTCTTCCACAACCGCATTCGTGAGTACGATTTCCCCTCGTAACCGTCCGACATGCTGTCTTCCAGAGACTGAAATACCACAATTGCAGTGAAATTCTTTTTTATCTGGCCAATGAGCAATTAAATCTTCTGTTAGCTTGTCTACCCAGTGTAACATTATTGGTTTTGGATGGCCACTCATTTATTGCTTCCACATCTAATTATTTTAGTCAAAGAGGAAGATGGAGAAGAGTTTAAAAAGAACAATCTTAATTAATAATCGGAACTACATTAATTTACCAATTATTTATCTAAATGTAAAAGACATCATCGCTCCTAGTGATTTGGAATACTAGTTAAATTCAACGAACTGTTCCCACTCAAAATGAATAAGTATTTACTCCTGAAATGTCAGAGTTTATGCTTGGAAAAGAAAAAAATTGACTATAAATTTGTGAAGGATTTGTGAAATTAAATGATGAAGGCATTAGTGCTTACTGGTGGTAGTGGAAAGGAAATGTTACCCCTTTCGAAGTATTGCCCTAAAACCATGCTTCTAATTCATGGTAAACATGTGATAGAGTATGTCTTAGATGGACTAATTGAAACTGGGGTGGAAGAATTCATTGTAGTTACTGGGCACCAAGGAGAACAACTGCACGTTCTAATTGAAGCTTATCGTTCCCGAGGAGTCAATATCCAAACTGTTAACCAAGGAAATTCAAAAGGAATCGAGGGTGCGATTCTGTCTGCGGCCACTCATTTTGATAAAGATAAACCTTTTCTTTTGGCATATGGAGATATTGTCGCTCCTCCCAAGTTTTATCATCATTTACTCAATTCTTACATTAATACAGCGGCTGATGGGGCAATATCTGTCACACTCATAGGTAAGTCACAAGAATTTGGGATCGCAAACATTGATGATCGAGGATTCATTAAAACGATATCTCCTGATCTTTCTACAGGTGATAATGATACTAATTACATTTTTGCGGGAGTATCTATTCTACCTGGAGAATTTTTCGAAATATTAAGCGAAGAAGAGAAATTAACCAAAGCACTTGCTCGTGTGTTGAAAGAACAAAGACGTATTTGTGCTTCTGTCTGGCAGGATGAATGGATTGATGTAGGCTATGGATGGGATTTACTTGCCGCAAATCAGGACATATTCAAAGGATTGGATTATGCTCGTATTCATAAGTCAGCTAAAATTTCTCCTTCGGCTCACATTTCAGGGTTAGTCCTTATCGAAGAGGGTGTAACCATTGATCACAATGCAGAAATCGTTGGGCCGTGTTTCATTGGGAAAAACGTGTATATTGGCACTAATAGTCTCGTACGAAATTTCAGTTGTATTGGTAGGAACTCTAATATTGGATATTCTGTTGAAGTGAAAAATACTGTAATTCAATCTAACGTGAAGATTGGACGATTATCATTTGTAGGGGACAGTGTGATAGGAGAAAATGTCATTATCGGCTCTGGTGTGACGACTATGAACGTCTTACGGGATGATGAATTGCAAAAATCTACTCAAGAAATTAAGGGTAGAAAATATCACAAATTGGGTGCCATTATTGGGCCAAACTCTGTGATAGGCTCCAATTCCGTCATAAAACCCTATGTTATTATTGATGCAGATCAAGTCATTCCCGATGGGACCATAATAAAAATGAATATACCAGAAAAGGAGTCATAAAAAGAAAAAAAGGGGGAAAAAAGGGGTTTTAATTATATATCTAGACGTTTGTCTGGAACATAGGATAATATTCCACGAATTTCTTTTTCCTTTTTGTTAACACGGAATACATTAGCTACCCGATAGATATGAGGATCAGTTTCTGGCTTAATAAATAAATCACCACTTAGGAACAGCATTTTCTCGAAAATGTCTGGAGTCGTTTTTTCTATGTGGGCATGTTGAGCATTTCCAAATCGTCGTTCATCTCCAAGTATACCACGATGATGATAAATCTCGGTTGGAGAAATCAGCCAATAATCTATCCTTGAATATATATACACCATTATGAAGTGCGCAATCATCAGTAAATCGAAGAATAGGTAAAATCCAGTTGACATAGTGATATCTGGGGGTGTCAGATCAAGGCTTAACAAAACCGCAATTTGTTCCTGAAATAAAACTACAACAAGGATCAATATAATGAAACCTGCCGCAATAAGAGCTGTTTTCCCAATACCGAAGTCGAAAGCAACAATAAGGAAGTTAAAAGCAAAGACTGCGAAGAAAAATGTTCCCCATTGACTTTGTACAGCAGTAGTAAGTGACTCACCTGCAAGAAATTGAATGAAGAAAATTATTATTCCTACAATCATTGATGGATAGAAAAAGAGAGTTTCAGGATAAGATCGAACGATTAAATACTCTTTTACTTTTTTAGCTTTTGTTTTATTCTTTTTTGTAACCTCTGCCATAAAAATTATCTCCTATACAGAATTAAGGAGAAAATATCTTTTAGCCTCTTAAGTATGTTTGTATTCCTAAAACCAACGATTGGCTATATCAAATGATAATTTAGTAGGACTAGTATTATAAAATTCATGATCTCCTAACTTAATTGATTGAAGTAGATTACAGCCTCGAAATGTTGGATGGTCATATTCACCCACCTCTGTGAGTGAGGTTTATACCTCAAGATAACGCCTTTTTGACACGTATATTCTTATTATGAGATTTTTCTCTAGTATCAGAGAATTTCTGGTAATAAAATGCTTTTTTATGACGAGATATTGTAAAAGCCTGCCTTTTATCTAATCACATTTCTTATACACTACTAGAAATCTGTTTAAAGTAGTTTCTGATGTTTTATTAAGGAAAATAGACAAGCTGAATTTGATAGAACACTTAGGAGGTATATTAAGTCCCAATTTTTCAGCTTCCTCAGTGATAAGATCTAGGTCTCTCTAGGAAAAAAGTAATTATTCGGTTTATATCGCTTTACTTCAATATTACGGGAACAATTTCCAGTGACTGACTCAAATTATAAATTGTTTGAAAGTTTAAATCAATCTTCTCAAATTTTTCAAAATGAGGAAGTCTTTGAACCATCTTTTATTCCCGAATGTCTTCTACATAGGGAAACTGAGCTTGAAACTCTTGTACAACACTTTAAACCAATAATAAATAAAACACCAGCCGCTCTGGGAACACATGTTATAATTCAGGGATCTGTTGGGTTGGGAAAAACCACGATTGTCAAGCAATTTGGGAGTACTCTGGAACAGTATTGTCGTGAAAAACACCAGGAAGATATTGCACAAATTCTTTTTTTTCATCTTAATTGTCGTAGACTGAGATCTTGGAGTATTCTTTTCACCACAATTCTTCGTCAATTAGTACCGGAATTCCCCGTGCGCGGATTTAGTGCAGCCGAACTTCTTACCTTCATGTGTTCAATCATGAAGGAGCGTAATCAAAAGCTCCTCCTCTGTCTTGATGAAATTGATTATTTACTCTCCCATGCAAAAGGCCAAGATATCCTCTATGCGCTGATAAGAAATAATGAAGGAACTATGCAAGAGAACAATTCCCCTCTCTCGTTAATTCTCATTACTCGGAGTCGTCAGCTGTACTCTTATCTTGATTCTACTCTCTACTCCTCTCTGAGTAAGCGAATGATAATATTTCATCCATACAATGCAACACAGCTTTACGATATCCTGGTTGCTAGAGCAAAACAAGGGTTAAATATTTCTACCTACTCAAATGAAATACTAAAAGAAATTGCTGTAATTGCACACAGTTCTGGAGATGCACGGTATGCACTTGAACTCCTATGGAGAGCAGCCAAGGTTGCTGAGAGTGAACATTCTAAAGAAATTTTTTTTGAGCACGTTAGGAAAGCTCAAGTAAGTAGTTTCCCCATCAAGCAGAGTCTGATCACCGATCTTCCCTTGCATCAAAAAATCGTTCTATTTTCGATCGCTAGTATCCTAAAACGACAAAATGATACAATGTATGCTTTGAGTGCGGATGTTAAGCGAAAATATGAAAAAACTTGTCAGAATACAGGAGTAAGTCCTAGAAAACAGACACAATTTTGGGTTTATCTGCAAGAATTGCATAAAATCGGATTAATAAAGCTAGAGGTAATTAATCGGCACAAAAAGGGAAAGTCGCTTGGAAGAACAGGTAAGGTGAGTATTTCTGATCTACCAGTCAATGAATTGGTTGAATACTT
>DXJL01000039.1 GCA_019057635.1 Candidatus Heimdallarchaeota archaeon | reverse complement strand
TTTCAATCGATTTTTCATATTGAAAGGTGAGCTACTTGGGATCGGGTTTAATAAGATCTGAAATTTATCTAACCAGCGTACCACAAAGGTTATAAGGGTTGGTGTATTTCGTGCTTTCCGTGGTGGAAAGCGAGGTAGTTTGATTTTGGTCATGATAACTGCTAATCACTTTTCTCCACATTTAAGTCTTTCTCCTTCGAGATTTCATGCCTATTACCTTCACCCATAGTTACGAAGTACTGGTTGGTTAAACGACAAAATATCACAAAAATAAACTTCGCAAAATACTGATTTTACGACAATAGATTTAAAATTTTTAGAATTCCTTTTGGATAAACAATACTCAAGGATTATGAAGTTATGATCCTTTGCGACCATAAGTAAGAATCTAGCTCAGTTAGCTCAGCCTTTAGATAAATAAACTCAGGACAACCGTTGAAATATAGTAAAGTTGCGGAACAAAGCCAACCTTGCATATTTAACATTGCTTCTGGCCCTTCAACCATTTTGTAATAATTTTCTGCGACAACATTTGTCTTTACGAATTGTAATTTATGAACAAAAATTCAGTGTTTAAAAAAGATTGAAAATGGAAAATAGCATTCTTCCATTACCAATTTTATTCTCCCCTTGCTTTCCACCAATTTGACAACTTAGGCTTCAAAAGGTAGAATAAACCAGCCCATGCTAAGATTGTTAGTATGGGGAAGATAAACAATCCCTCAGTTTGCACATTTGGGTCATTATTTAGTACCATCATTGCTGCCATTGCAACTACTGCGGTGGATAGCGTTACAAAGAATCCATAAAAAGCGAGCATTAAGGGATAAGCTTTTTTGGGACGTGTTCCTAGTAAATATAATCCAATAAATCCCAAGGGAAGGGTTATTCCTAAATCAAAGTAGCGGATAACCCAAAAAACATTAGGTGATTCTGAGTAAGACCCTGTTGAGGTATCACCAGTTCTTACTACCTCTAGGATTTCTTGTATCCACATCATGCTGAACATTGCGAGAAATATAACCATTAATCCAATATAAACTCTTAAGCTCTTCGTATTGAATTCAGGCGCATCTTTCTCATTAAACATTGATAGACTACTGAGAAGTAAGATTAATCCTCCAATGATTAGAATATAAAATAACCAGAAATACCCTTCCACATTTCCGTCATACATATTCCACTCTTGCCCTATTCCATAAGCGAGACCTGTATAGAGAAAGATGTATATTCCTACTAATATTAATAAGTATTTTGCACTTTCCCTCTTCTTAAAATATAATACTCCTCCAATTATGCACAATGGGGTCAACAATAATAGATTAACTAGATCTTGTCCTTGAATTTGATAAATTGCTGATTCAGAGGCCTTGTGTTTGATTATGTTTAGTCCTAGTGGGCCAAGTATTGCTAATAGAGCTAAGGCTCCAGCACATACCAATGCAATTAAACTAATTGCGTATCGTTCAAATTTAATCTGACGAGTTTCTTCATACATGATTTATTCCACATTTTTTATATTTTTCAGATCATCTGTATCAATGTCTAGCCGTAGTTCACCTGTTTCGAACTTTATTACAAGAATAGATTTGGAAACCACGCTTACTGCCCTTATCTCCCCTATCACTGCAATCAATGTAAATTCATTTGATGTTGTTTTATCCCACTGACTGCTCTGAACTGCGTCTGGATTATTTAACGTTAGTATCAATTTTCGTTTATTGGACATTGCTACTCTGTGTAGTCTTATTTATGCTAACGGATAAGCTCTTTCTGACACTTTTCCGAGTTATTTCTATAATTCCGAATAAATTGGATCTTTCAAAAATATGTGAGTACTTTGTTATTCAGAAACGACTTCTCCTTTCTCCCAATAATGATCCCAAAGTCGTAGAATGTATTCTAATCCTAATTTGTTCTCTTTTTTCACATAAAATCCTTGACTAAATTCAGGATTTCCATGATTGTCTGGAAAAAATAAGACACCTGTTTCTCCATCAGCAATCAACACCGCAGTCGAAATATGTGGTAATACTCGGGCGACCGTACTCCGGTTGTAGTCTTTAATATGAGGTCGATATTTAGCCATTTCTGGTGATACAATATATCGTGTATCCATCATTTGTTTACCAAATGGAAATGCTTGATCAGTCATGACCCAAACCTCTTCTTTTAGTGCTTCGGTGATCTCCTGTAGCTTCAACATGACATTTCCCGTTCCCTGTATCAGTTCACTGTCTGAAAGTTGATCTAAATCTCGTATAAATGATGTAGGGAGATTAAATAAACCATGCTCTTGAAAATATTCTGCATGATGGAGGATGAAATCGAGGGGGGCAAAAGCAGTTATCATGAGCTCTCCAAATGATGTTAAACTTAATTTTTTTGATCCTCGTTCTTTTTGTACAAGCCTCTGCTCGATTAGTCTATTTAAATGTCGTGAAACTTCCGAATTAGATATATTCAACTTTTTTGAGAGAGAAGTAAACGAGAAAGAGGCGTAATTCAACTGTTGTAAAATTTCAATTCGTATTGGATTTGCAAATTCCATAATTAGATGTCTTTTCGTAACCATTCACTTCATTCTTCCCAATTTATATTTCGATTTTTAGAAGTTTTCAGGGTGAATATATTCCCAAAACAATTCCATTGTTATTAAGAGGCTTTAGGGGGTAAATTATTATTAATCACTTATTTTTTTACTTATACTTCTTACCATTCTCATTCTTAAACTTCGAATTAACAAAAGTTTATAATACAATCAACGAATCCTCTACTCTATTCATCCTTATTTTGGTGAGAAAAATCGTTCATAAGTATTTAGTAATAACAGGTGGAGTTATGAGCGGGTTAGGGAAAGGATTATTAGCAGCATCGCTCGCCAAACTCTTAAACGCCTCAGGTTATACAATCTCACCAATAAAATTTGATGGCTATCTAAATATGGATGCAGGTACAATCAATCCTTTTAAACATGGAGAAGTATTTGTACTGGATGATGGTACAGAAACAGATATGGATTTAGGGGAATATGAACGTTTTTTAAATATTTCATTGGATTCGTGGTCTTCCTTAACAGGAGGAAGAATTTTTCATAACATCATTGAGAAAGAAAGAAAGGGAGAATTTCTAGGTGAAGATATTCAGTTTATTCCTCATGTTACGAATGAAATAATTGATTGGATTCGTCAAAAGGATGAATCAACAGATATTACCCTGATTGAAGTAGGTGGGACGGTGGGAGATATTGAAAATGCTTATTTTATAGAAGCTTTACGCCAACTCAGTTTACAAGCTAGACCAGAAAACGTTTGTTGGTGCCATGTAACCTTAATCCCTGTCCTTGATGCGGTGGGAGAGCAGAAAACCAAACCTTCTCAAGCAAGCGTCAAAGTTCTTCAAGGAATGGGAATTCAACCAGATATCCTCCTTTGTCGTTCTAAAAAACCTTTAATTGAAAAAACTAGATCGAAAATTGCGTTATTCTGTAATATTGAGAAATCCGCGGTTATTTCTGGTCACAATGTTAGTACAATCTATAAATATCCATTTCAGTTATTAGAAGAAGGAATTCTTACCTGTGTCTTTAATACCTTGCATATTGGACCAAAAAAGGTTCCTACTTTACAAAAATGGCGAGAACTTGTGGATAATTTAGAACGGCCAACAGGAAAACTGAAGATTGGAATTGGGGGAAAATATACAGATTTGGGAGATGCGTATGTTTCGATCACTAAAGCTTTGAAACATGTAAGTGCCCACCTTGGAATACAAGTCGAATCCACATTTATTGAAACCACTGATCTGGATGAAAAAAGCATAGATATTCATATACAAAACTATGATGGGTTTATTATCCCTGGCGGGTTTGGTCATCGAGGGATCGAAGGAAAAATTAAACTTATCCAAAAGATTCGTGAATCATCAATACCATTCTTAGGAATTTGCCTGGGTTTACAATGTGCAATCATCGAATTTGCCCGAAATGTATGTAATTTGGTGAATGCTAATTCTACGGAATTTTCTCTTAGCACAGAATATCCAGTCATTTCTCTCCTTCCTTCACAGCAATCAGTCTATCGGAAGGGAGGAACCATGCGTCTTGGAGGTTATCCAGTGCAGATCAGAGTGGGTACTTTAGCTTACAAAGTCTATCAAAAGGAAATTATTCGAGAAAGATTTCGTCATCGTTTTGAAGTTACCCCAGAGTATATTCCGACACTTAGCGAGCATGGAATGGTTTTTTCAGGCACTTCCCCTAATGAAGATGTTATCCATATAATTGAGATTCCCGATCATCCATTTTTCATCGGTACTCAATTTCATCCTGAATTCCTCTCAAAGTTTGAGCACCCTTCGAGAATCTTCATTTCCTTTGTTCAAGCCAGTTTAAACCGAAAAACAGGTAAACTACACGCCTAAAAATTACTTAAATGTTGAAAGACGAAGAATTCAAAAAAGATCAGAATTTCAAAAAGGTATACTGTTACTTAGTCGAACAATTACTGATTATTCTCAAATTTGATATATTAAGCAGGTGTTATAATGTCTGTCACTGAAAACGTCTCTCAAAGAGTAATGTTATCATATGGAGTGGGAAAATTCTTAGCCGAATTCTTTGGGCAAGCATTTCTTGTAATAGGTTTCTTTTATTACGAAACTGTTGTTCAACTTGACCTAGGGCTAACTGCATTAGCGTTTATACTATATTCTTTATGGAATGCTGTGAATGATCCTTTAATTGGCTACTTCACAGAGAAAAAGCAGACTAGATTTACAAAGAATTATGGTAGGCGATTTCCATGGATTTTAAGTGGATCACTCCTCTATGCAGTTTCGTTCATTTTAATATTTGCTGTTCCAGAGACATTAACGGATCAAATCATTATTTTCTTCTGGTTGCTCATCTCTATCTGTATGTTCGATTTTTTATTTAGTCTATGGGATGTCTCTTACCAGAGTGTTTTCCCAGATAAATTTCGTACAGAGCAATTAAGGAATCGAACAGCTGGATATGGAGCAGGTATTGGAGTTTTTGGAATTGCTTTTGGTTTCATCTTAGCTGGATCACTGACAGACTCCAATGTATACTCAAGCTATATCACTGCAGCTTTAATATTCGCATTCATAGGAATAGTTTCCGTATTCTTGATGGTATCAGGTGTCAAAGAAACTCCTGATATGATTGAACGTTATTTTCATGATAGACAAATGAAAGAAGAAGATTCGTTTTTCAAAGAGTTGATTAATGCCTTAAAAACACGAAATTTCTTTGCGTGGATAGTTCTCTATTTATTTTACCAATCAGCGGTTGTTTCATTAGTTTCATCAATAGAATATGTGGGAGATTATGTTTTACCACCTGACACCTCAACTCTGTTAATTTTCGTTGGTTATTTACTTGGTGCACTGCTTACAATTCCAATATGGCTGAAATTCGCACAAAGAGTTCAAAGTAATCAACGAATGCTTATGATTACTGCTTGCATAATGGTAATAGCTTTACTTCCAATGACTTTTGCTTCTTCGCTAATAGAGTTCTCAAGTTTGGCGTTTGTTATGGGTATTGGCTTCGGAGGATATTGGATGCTGATGAATCCCGCCTTAGCGGATGTTATCGATGAAATAGTAGTAAAAACTGGCAAACGGAATGATGGGATTTTTATGGGATTCAGAGCATTCTTTGGTAGGTGGGCTATTGCAATTCAAGCCCTAATATTTTTGTTTGTTCACGAATTAACTGGTTTTGTCCCAAAGGGTGAACAAACTGAAAGAGCATTGTTCGGAATCCATCTTCACACAGCCACGATTCCAGCTATCATATTAGTTTGTGGTGTAATCATTTTTTGGTTTCTAAATACCCTCACATCAGAAAAAGTCGCATCTAATAAAATTAAGATGAAAGAATTGAATTTATAGCTTTTCAATTCTTTTTCCTCTTTATCCAATTTATTTTCCATAAAAATAATCGCTACAACGATTTTTTGTCTGATGTTATATTTAATTATTTCTTCATCACTTTAGTTAGATGAGAATATATTTTATCCAGTTTAATAGCTTCCTCAGTACCCTTTCGCATATCCTTTATTGTTATCAGATTTTGGGCTAAATCACGTTTCCCAGCGATGATAACAAATGGAATTTGTAGACGATTGGCATGTTCAAGATTTTTTGATATATTACGATTTAAAAGATCAACTTCCGTTGGAATTCCTTTCTGACGTAACTGTGTGGTAATTTCTATACACACATCAAGAGTTTTTATGGGAATAAGATATACTTGAGTTTTACTTGCTGGAGGTGTTTGCCTTGTCGCCAACGCATCGTAAATAGTCTCTAATCCAAAAGAAATTCCAACAGCTGGAATAACTTGCTCTGAATTAAGGAATTTCCCAATAATCTGATCGTAACGTCCACCAGCGCATAACGACGATTCCAAAATCGTTGGATCTTTTGTAAACGCTTCAAAAACTGTTCCTGTATATATTTCTAACCCTCGAGCTAGGCTATACAACAGTTTAACATCATCTATTATACCAAAAAGTGTTAAATATCTGTGTAATTCCCTCAATTCCAGAATACCTTGTTTTCCTATAGTATTATCTATCTTCTTTTCTAATTTATCTAATATCTCTAAATAAGGGCCTTCTAAGCTGAAATATTCAAAGATACTCTCAGTTAGATCTGAACTAATACCTTTGTCGACTAATTCCTCATGTACACCCGCAATACCAATCTTTTTCATTTTATCTATTGATAATATTGCTGTACTTAATAATTCTGACGGAATTCCTGCAGCAATTAAGATTCCTGAGAGTAATTTTCGGTTATTAACCTCTAAATATACATCCAAACCTAGTTTTGAGAATATTTGGTGAGCTAATGCTAAACACTCGGCATCAGCTAGCATCGATGTTACACCCACAGTGTCAGCATCACACTGTACAAACTCACGGTATCTACCTTTTTTTATTGGTCCATCACGGAAGCAAGGGCCAATTTCATATCGCTTGAATGGTTTGCTCAAATGGGGATTCATTCCAATCAATCTAGCTAAAGGAACAGAGAGATCATACCTTAACCCTAATTCTCGTTGACCTTGATCGGTCAATTTGTAGGCTTCTTTTAGGATTTCTTCCCCTCCAGAATATTTTGAGGCGAGAACTTCCCAAAGTTCAAGAATTGGTGTTGTCGCTGGTTGAAATCCATACAATTGGAACGATTCTTTTAAAATATCAATTATTTCCTCACGTAACACTTGTTCCTCTGGAAGACGATCATTAGTTCCTTTTAAAATCGCTAATTCTACCATTTCATTCACCAATTAGTTGCTTTTCCGTTTATAGACTTGTAAGTATTGTTCAGCCGATTTTGACCAAGAAAAATCTTGCTGCATACCTCTTTGTATCAATTTCACCCACTCAGACTTCACTTGAAAAATCTTCAGAGCGTTTAATACTGCTTTCTTGAATGAGTCTGGATTGAATTGACAAAAAACAAACCCCGTTCCATCGTTAGGGTGAGTTTGGTAATCTATCACGCTATCTGCAAGCCCACCAGTACAATACACTACCGGAACAGATCCATATTTTAAACTATACTTATCATTAAGTCCACATGGTTCGTAGCGTGAAGGCATCAAGAACACATCAATGCCTGCCTCTATCTGATGGGCCAAAGCTTCGCCAAAACCTATTTTTATCCCTACTTGCTTTGGATATTGTCTCTCTAGGGCTAAAAAATCTTCCTCAAGTTTTGAGTCTCCTGTTCCAAGTAAAACGAATTGAATTTTCCCAGTTGATAGAAGATCTGGGAGTACAGATAGAACTAAATCCATTCCTTTCTGCCATGCCAGTCTGGAAACAATACCCGTAAGTAATGCATCAGGTTTGACTGGGAGATGATAATATTTCTGCAGAAATTTCTTACAAATTCTTTTCCCAGATAAATCATCCGAAGAGTAATTTGCAGATAAATGAGATGAATATTTAGGATTCCAAATCGAATAGTCTACACCGTTTAAAATCCCTGTTAGATTCTTTTGACGAGATGCAAGAATTTCATGAAGGCCTACTCCTAATTCTTTCGTTTGTATTTCCTGTGCATAAGTTGGACTTACGGTTGTCAACTCATCAGCGAACAGTAGTCCAGCTTTCATTAGATTTATCTTCCCCCATGATTCTAAATACTTTGGTTCTAAATACTTTCTAGGGATCTGAAGCAAAGGGAATTTTGATCGTGGAAATTTTCCTTGGTAGGCAAGATTATGAATAGTATAAACTGTTAATGGACGCTTCTCTGCCTGGAAGAAATCAGATAATTTCGTATATAATGGGATTAAAGCCGTTTGCCAGTCGTGACAATGGAAAATATTATAATTTTGGTTTACTGATAATTGCTCAACTACCCTCAGCGCCCCTTTACAGAAAAATACAAATCTTTCTAAGTTATCAGGATAATCTTTCCCATGGCGGACATATACATCAGAACGTTTACGAAATAAATGATAATTATCAATAAGGTAAACAGAGATACCACTATCCTCCATCCTATACACCTTACCTTTATAGTGCTTAGACCCTATTTTTTGACTGAAATTAATGTCTGTTTGTTCCAATGGAATATTACTTCTCTTTATATTACGATAATAAGGTATAAACACATCCACATTATCTACATAGGGGAGTAACTCTTTAGGAAGGGAACCAATGACATCAGCTAAACCTCCTGTTTTCACATAAGGATCCATTTCGCTGGCAAACATTGCTACACGCATAGTTCTTTGACACCAATTTATTTTCCGATTCTCTCCAATTTCTGTCAAAAGTACTAGTTATTCATTAAAATTAGTATATAAAGCTCACCAGAAAGTAATTTAGTCACATTAGTTCTGGAAGTTTTATATTAACAGAATTTTATTTTGTATATAGAATATCCAGTAGTCTCATATATTGTGGTTGAATAATATGAATCTGGAAAAGCGAACGAAAGACCTACAGAAATATGAGAAGAAGAAGAAGTGGGATGACGCTGCAAAAACAGCCGTAGAAGTAGCAGATTATTACGTTGAGGAACAGAAAAATTTTCAAGAAGCCCTGAAATACTTAGAGCGTGCTATTTCTGCACGACAAAGAGAGAAACGTGCAGAAGCTGTTATCGTCTTATATAGAAGAATAATCAATGTTGCACGACGTGGAAAGAATAAAACCCAAAAGGAGCTCTTCCGTTACACAGCATCAGCCATTCCGATCATTGAAGAATATATTAAAGTATTAGTGGAAAATGAAGAATATGCAACAAAGAATGGAGCTTTGACAAGATATTTTCTGGGGGAATGTCGAGAAACCGTATCTGGAATTTCCCATAGAAATAAAGAGTTTCTTCTTGCAGGAAAAGTGTTTGTAGAGGTTGGAAAGAAACTTGCAACTTCCAAAAAGACTGAACATGAATCGGAGGAAGCATTTGAAAAATCTCGAATTATTTTCTCACTTATGAAAAATCAAGAGGCAACTTTTGAATCTTTACTCGCCGAAGCAGAATTAAATATTAGAAAAAATATCTTAGACAAAGGATTTTACCTGTTTGAAGAAGCACGTAATCTGTTTGATGATCAAGAACACAATAACAAAGTTATTAATATCGAAAAGACAGTTTATGCCGACCTAGGTCTCGATTTACTCGAAAAGAATTTTTCAGATCCAGAAAAACGGGAACTAGGAGAGACTTTGATAGCCCGATCGAAAGCGGCTCATCTTCAAGCTCAATCATTGCAAGATTATTCTAAGATATTAATTGAAGTAGGAAGAATTTATCTAAATAATGATCAATTAGAAACAGCTTTTACAACCTTTGATGATGCACTTCAGAGTTCAAGTATAGTTGGGGATGAGTCTATACCAAATGAAATTATTGAGTATCTCTATTCAGAGGGTACACGAGCAATGGTTAAACTCATTCATCACTCTTCTAAAACTAATTTTGAGGATCCAAACACTCTTCTTCCCATGCGTTATTTCAATAAGATTAGTGATATCTGTAAAGAAACTGCTAGGGATCAAAAAATTGAGAACGTGGCAATTTACATACGTGAAATTGGAAAACAGTTAATAAACCAAGGTTTAATCGTTGATGACTTTGTATATATTAAAAAAGCAGTGGATATCTTAGTCTCACATTCAAGATTTGCTGGAATACACAAAATTACAGATGAACTCGAGAATAAAATTGATGAGCTTCTTGATAATAACAAAGTATTCGATGCGGAAGAATTAGAGAAATTTCTAGTTGAAACTTTTCTTGATATATCCGAAAAAGAGGCAGCTGGCCAAATAAAAATTAAATTTGCTAAATATTATAGTAGGATGGGAAATTACGAGAAAGAATTAGAATATTTACAAGAAACTAGTAACCTTTACCAATACGTTGATCCTCCTTCTTTGCAGGCTTATGCAAAGACTTTGGAAGAATTATTTGAACCCTTGAAATCAACGATATTTCAGAATGATTTCATCAATATTCTTGGAAATACCTATTTGGCACTAGAAGATGGGGATAAGTACGATTCGCTCTACTCACAGCAATCTCTCTTTTTGTTGGAAAACGATCAGGTGGACGAAGCATTATCCCTTTACAGTCAAAATTTTGAATATCTACGTCGTACGAAGAATATTTCTAGAGCAATGAGTCGATCAAATACAATGATTGAAAGATTAAGGGAAAAACAGCAATATACATATATGATCCCCTTGATACATAACCAAGTGAATTTTCTGATTCAGGAGAAAGCAGAACATGAAGAAGTGATTCCTGTTGTACAACGGTTAGAGGCATTAATTAACCGATTTCTCGCAAATGATGAGGAATTCTCCTTTATTGATCCAGTATATACATTAATAACAAATATTTATGATTTTATTGGGATAAAAGAGGCTCAGGGTGATTCAGCTTTTGAGATAAGTGTTCATTTCTTTGAAAAAGGTCTTAATGACCGAGGGTTTGAATATCTCGGCAAGGCATTTAATATCTTCTTAAAAGAACAAATCATTGAAAAAATCGGCCTAATCTTAGATTATGTAGAAAATAGAAAAAACCATCATATTGAGCTAAATTCAAGCGATCCGATAGCTGGACGTTATCTCGAATTCTTGATTTCATGTTTAATTCAGTTAAAACAAGATGCAGATGCGGCAAATTTAATGCTGGAGAAGGCAATTCAGCTTATCCCATTAACAGAAAGTCTGGCATTCAGACAATTCAGAGCTGCTAGATCTATCATATCTCAAATAGGAACAATTAAGGAAGTAGTTGAGTTTGATAAATCCTTCGGATCGGCACTATTAAAATATGGAAAAACAGATCAAGGTATAGAGTTTTTAGCAGACACTGAACAGAAAACCTCAATCGATTCATTATCTCTTGCCGATACCTATCTAACCAATGCGAAGGATCGATTTGCTGAGAGTGATTATGACACTTATTTTACGTTAGTAGATCAAGCTTTGAGTATCTACGCTGATTTAGAAATGTTACAAGAAGCATCTTCGATCGCACTTGCAGAAGCACGCAAATTATGGAGCGTTAATAATATCGCTTACACGATGATCTTTTTAGAACGTGCCTGGGAACCATTATCACGAGTTTTCACAACTGAAGTAACTCTATCCATACAACCCATCACTCAAGTGTTAATGGGTTTTATTAATGAACTCTTCTCTCAAAAACGGTTTGATGAAGCCTTAGGCTTCATAGAACTTCTCGAACGTATTTACAAACACTTTAATCGTACCGATAAAATCCTTGAAATTGAACGGAAAAAGGTAGAAGCTTTTATTGGACGAGGGAATTATGAAGGAGCTATTTCAAAGGTGTATGATGTTGTAAACCTTGGAATTGATGATTTTAAGATCAACGAAGTAGCAATTTTAATTCATGATTTTCTCCCTTACTTCTTTCAATATGCCCCAGAGAATTCAAAGGACCTCCTTAAGCTTTATTTTAAACTTTTGATCGGTTCTACTAGCCCAAATTCGTCACTAGTCCGAGAAACTGTTGAGAAGTATATCAATTTAGTGTTTGAAACTCTCAGTCGGGATGAAAAGGAATTATTCTACTCCCAATTAACTTTAATTATAAATAGCATTTCAGAAATTCCAGAAGCAGGTTCTCAGGCAATTTTCTTGCTAATAAATGTAATTGATAGATTTATTCAACAATCTCTATTTAAAGATATAGTAGATTTGTTGGATCGGGATCAAGATGCCATTAGTTCACTTCTTCCTGGAACTAAATTGGAATTTATCAAACAGCTCAATCCCCTTATAACTTCCACAAATATCCCAGAAGAAATAATTGTTTCTGTTATACCATGGATAGGAAATCTCGCTGGATCATTAAATGATGAAGAGAAGGATATGGCTGCCATAATTCTATTCAATATTGGAAATGCGTACCAGAAAAATAAAAAAATCAAGAATCTTGCTCATGAAAAAGCATTAAAGGTTTCTCAAGGTATAAGTAACGCATTAACTACATTTAAGCTTCTTGAATCTCAATTCAGAAGTGAATTTAACTCAAGTGATTATATAAAGTCTTTAGAAATTTTGGATGAGGTAATTGCATATCTATCAAATCAAACAGCTTCAAAGGAGATTGCTATAAATTTCATTAACCTATTAAATGAACTGCTTCCTGATTTGGGACGACACAAAAAGAAAAAATGGCTAGATCTATTCACAGAAAAATATCAACTAATTAGTACAAAATTTCTCGGAGAGCAGAATAAAGTATCTACTGCTGATGAACAGTATTCAGAGCAGCTTCTTGACGAAATGATGGACTTTACAAATCAAAAAGATAAGAAAGAAGCAAAATAATGAAGAAGCAAATTTAGTAATACATAAAAAGATGCAAGAGTACCATGAGATTGAAGTAGGAATCATGTCTAGTCAAGAATACACTTCATGGATGGGGCAGGAAATGAAAAAATTAATCGATCTTATTGTGAATAAAGCGTTTCAAACGAACCCTGATTCCGTAAATACTCAAATTGGAGAAATTCGTCGCGGACTGGAGTATGGTCTAAACAATCCTGGGGCAATAGATGAATTAGTTATGAAAATGGCTCGTAATTTCATAGATTCCTTCCAAGTATACTTAAGACAAGCAAAAAGACCTGATACTGGTATTCCCCCTGGAGGGCAAGCAACGGTACTTACTGGAGGAACATTTGAAGACATTCCAGCTGCACAATCTGATCAATTCAGTGTAGACGAATTAAAAGGTGCTCTCGCATCACGAAAAAAACAAAAGGTCGAAAAGAAGATGAAAGGTTCAATGGATCTTTTAAAAGATTATGAATGATCGTAGTTACCTTTTCTTTTGAATTTCCATTATTACTGTATCAAGTTGTTCCTGTAGCTCCCCAATCGTCCCATTATTTTCTATTTGATAATCAACTTCTAATTCCATAACTTGCTTTTCGGTTAAATGGGTAGTCCATCTATCCCAATCTGCATCAGTTATTTTACCTCCTCCTCGATTCTCAATTCGACTTTTGCGAATATCAGATCTAGTATCAATCCTGATAAATTGAAAACCTAGAGGTTGTAAGTATTTAGTTTCGTTTTCTCTTCGTATATCATCTATTACTATTGGAGATTCACTTGATTGTACTTTATTAAAGATGTAGCGGACCCATACATCATCATCAAAATCTCTCATAAATTTACCAATCCCCTGAAGGAAATCCCTTGTTGGTTCTATCTCCAACTCTAGAGCAATTTCTCTCATTTTACCAGATAGACGAAGCTTCTTACAATGATATTTTCTAGTGATATAATCAGCAGCAAGACTCTTCCCTGACCCCATATTTCCCGTGATTCCGATTAATAACCGCATTATAGTCTACTCAACTAATTAAGCATTAATGAGGTGTACTAAAAAAATCAATGATATTCAGATTAAATTTGTTTAATTATCTCCTTTTTCTTCGAAACCGTATGTGAAAAGGGTAGTCATAAAATTTGAACGTATCAGAACGGTTTTTTGCAAAGGACTTAAGATTCTGAGAAACACTCTGGGAGAGCTTCCGACGATGTATTCTTGCCATTTTGTACTCATTATCCGATCATGAATTTTTTTCCATGGAGTTTTTTGAATCATTTTATTAAGATATTTTTAGTTAAAACAAATCTGGAGGTTCTCAAAGATAGAAACCCTGAAAGGCGTGAGACTGTACGGAATATGATTGTTATTCAGTTCTATTTCTCGTTATCCATGTAATTCTACCTGATTTTAGACCTATTCCTCCACATAGTCCATTTCTTCCTGAGAACTGCTTAATTCTATGTCTTGGGCCTCATCTGGTTCAGCATCTTCAATATCTACCGAAATAGTTGTCTCCTTGATAACAGATTCCTTAGTTGGAGTATCAATTGATGGGAGAGTACTATCATCAGTTGGAGCAAAAGTACTTGTTGGGGTACTTTCTCGTTTGATAGCCTTCCAAAGCATGAAAACAATTCCAAATAGGAATCCACCATAAAAAGCAACAGATTCTACATTTTCAAAGGTGCCAACAGCAGAAGAAAGAATGGTTGTTAAACCCGAGAGAGAACGTAAAGGAGCATCTGGTATGGCTAATTCGTAAATGTCACCTAAGATATTTGTGATGATCAAGACAAAGGAAGTAGACACGAGGAGGAAGAATACTTCACCCCTATCTTTGACTTTTGGGGTGACCAATGTAACAGATAGGAATTTAAACGCTCCTGAGAAAATAAAAATGATTGGAAGAATCAAGTAAGGAAGATATTCTAGTGTAGGCCAAATAGAAGCAAGATAATCCGAAATGGGTAAAACTACCTGATTATAAAGCAGATGAAAGAAGTTAGGCACAGTTAATTGTATGTTTAAATTAATTTGATTTTTTAACATTTCAATTATTGCTCCAAAGCTATCCCATAGAAGTGAAACCCACACACCAAGCATAACAAGATATTTAGAAAATACCATAACCTTTGGTGGAGATCGTGCAAGAACTTGTCCACTTCGCGCTACTTCTATACCTCTAGATAAAGCAGAAAAGATCGCGATAATGGCAAATCCTTCAGCAAATCCTACTACCAAAGTAGCAATAATTGTTATTATTATGAAATCGAGTTGAATTAAATTATTAAAATCAACAAGTCTAGTAATTATTGAATCTACAAACAGATTCATAAGCTCAGGCATAGTAAAGGATGAATCAGTGACTGCCTGAACCGTATCCCAAATCCCCCAAAGAAATGTAGGGAGTAGCCATAAAGTAGCAATGAGGGGAATAATCACAAGTAAATTGACACTTGTAATAAAAGCTGTAATCTTTACACCTCCCCACACAATTTGAAAAATCACCTTTAAGACTTGATATATCCACCATATTGCTGCAAGAAGATATCCAATCGCCAATATAGGTCCGATAGATGTATTTTGTAAAGCCATTACAAAAAATAACAAAAAAGGGATTAAAATCCAAGCAAATAGTTTATATATCGTTTTAACCCCTTCTTTCTCTTTTTCTTCGACTTCTTCCTCCTTTTTGAATTTTCTAACAACTCTACGTCTAGCAAAAGTTGTCAAAATTATAAGAAAAACAATGATTGAGAATGCAATTATTAAAAGAAAAAATCCACCAAAATAGAGATTCCTTGCCGTTTCGTAAAATTTCCTTCCATCAACATCAGATAAACCTGGTATATCGAGTTTAAAGTAATCCAAAATACCACGCATAAAAATTACTGGAAGAAGCTGCAAATAGGTTTCTTGTAGGAAAACATCCAAGAGAAGATATATAGCGGAGCAAAATGATAATGCTAACAATGTAAATAGCCAAAAACGTGAATTATACATCATTTTTCCAGAATCATCTCTCAAACCGAACTCATCAGCCATATCGAATAGCACAATTTTCGAAAAACCGATTAATACAAGGAAAAAACACAAAGTTGATAAAACAATGGCAACTACATACTCTGTATTGCCATACGTAACCGTTGATAAATCCTCTATACTCGCCGAGATAATCATGACAAATATCAGCAAAAAAGTGATAAGGAGGAGTCCAATAATTTTAACCATTTGCTTTGAGAGGTACTCTTTCCATGGAATTCGTGAAACCTTTTCTTTTATGGACATCATTCTTCAATCCTACGTAATGATAAGAAAAACTCCTGTGTGATTTTATATGATTAACCTTTTATTTTATTAAACTTGTAAAGCTATATGTCTTGGTTCTTTAGTGAAATAGATCGTTGTTGTATAGGGAAACATTGGAGTATGAGCTGTAATGGACTACACAGAGAAAGCCAAATATCATATGAAAATCATAGTATGCGGTACTGGAGCTGTAGGGAAAACAAGCATCGTGCGCAGATTTGTTGAAAATAAATTTGAATTTAATTACTTACTTACCATAGGTATGGAACCTTCAAATCGGAAAATCGAAGTTAATGGATTTTTAGTGAATTTAATTTTATTTGACGTTGCTGGACAAGAACGATTCCAAACACTGAGAGATGTGTTTTTTCGAAAGGCAAATGGTGCATTACTTGTATTTGACTTAACACGTTCAGACTCCTTAGATGAATTATATGACTGGAAGAGTCAAATTGACGAAAGATTAGGAAAAAATAGGATTCCTACTGTTCTCCTTGGAAATAAATCCGATCTCGATGATATGATACAAATTGACTATGGTGTTTTAGAAGATACAGTTATCCCTGATTTTCAACCTGTGAAGTATTTAGAGACGTCCGCTTATGCGAATCAAAACATTCATGAAGCTTTTTCGGTGATTACGAAAGAAGTGCTAAAGAAACAAGGTATTCTAAAGACCTAAGTTAAAGTAAAGTATAAATGCCTCTTAATTTAGCTAGATGGTTCCCCATCCTAGCTTACTTGTTTCAGATTCTCTCCAAATCCGAACTTTTTGAATTGGATCTTGTACAAATGCTTTTGATAGTTTCTCCAAGTCGTTTGGATCAAAATGTGGTTGCCACTCGATTCCAATTTCAGAACGATAGATATCAACTGGTACTCCGATATCGATTACATAAAAATCTCCTAAATATTCGGGTTGTAAGTGTAATAATCCAGTCTTAACAAAAGCTATCGTTAATGTCGCTAATGGTTGAAAATGACTAAAATTCTCACCTGTTGTAATATCTATTCCTGATGGACAATCTAATGCGATAACAGAGGTATTTTTTCGAAAGAAGGAAAATACCTGTTCAGTCAGTTCGTCCTCTCTAAATTCAAAACTATATCCAAGATAACAATCGAGTATAAGAGAATTTTCGGTGTCTTCAGCTGGTAACCCATCGTAGATGTCAACCCCCACCATTTTCGCTCTTGTTAATTGTTCTTCAAGTACATTATTGAGTTTGTCTTGGCCTTTGGGAAGAAAAATCTGTACATCACGTCCCCACGCAGCTAGTCTTCTCGCTGCAGCCATTCCCCCTCCCGCATTCCCTCCAGAGCCAGCTATTACGATGTAAGAGGTTTCTTCTCCACCAACAAGAAATGCAAGTCGAGCAAGATTAAGCCCAGCATTTTCCATCATTAATAATAGAGTGATACCAAGTTGTTCCATCAATCGATCTACTTGGATCATCTGCGCACGAGTAATTCCTGGTAACACTAATTAGTTCACCACCATAAATCTGACATGATCAACAGAGTTCATAAAATAAACTCTAAAAAAAGGGTTATTAAGGTTGATATTCAAGGTTAGAAAACAGTCGAACTATTCCACACCAAAACTTTCATAAACTAGGCGTTTTCCACCTTTTGCATAGGTATTTGACTCGATATAGTTAATTGATGAGAGAGATTGGGAAAATTCTCTAATGAATCCTGTTGCGAATCGTTTAAGCGCCCCTCTTAGGTAAAAAGTTGTTTGAGGTGTGAGAATCAGAGCTAAAACTTGATTTTTTCTTTCCATTAGAAGTCTGTTGTCTTCTAATTTCACCTCTGATATATCCGCAGTTGACTGTGTCGCCTCTTGCATCAATGATGTGATCGCAACAATCCCCCCTGCGAATAACGCTTCATCAAGCGACTCATCATCTGCTTTGAAGTCATAGGAGAATAGTGGGATACCAGTTTCATGAATTACTAAAATTCGCTCAGCCTGATGTCGATTAAATACTGCAAAATTTTCTTGACTTCCAAATGAAATAAAATACAGGATGAAGCCAATAGCGACATCAGCACGTAAGAAAATGGTAAAAACCATTGAAGATAATGATAAGGCAACAGGTTTGAGAATAAATGGAAGCATATAAGCGATAATTATCCCTATTATCATATATTGTAGTTGTTTCTTTTGTACAGCCCATGCATCGTTATATCCTTTCCATAAGCTTAATATAATAAGCAAACTGCCCAATCCCGGTAAGAAAAAGGTGAGAAATTCACTTAGAGGATCTAAAGTGACAGTTAATATTTCTAAATCTGAATGAAAGATAGTTTGGAAGTTCCCTAATAAGATGGCAACCACTGTTCCTCCTAAAATTAATGTATGAACCATTTGCTTCCATGTGAAAATCGTATCAAACTCAAAAGCCTCAAAAAAATACAGGAGGAAACACACAGATATCATTGAACCTATTAATGAAAACTTATAGACTGGGATCAGCAATGATTCGTCTGTAATAAACATTGCTATTAAGCCTGAGCTATCAGCGAGAAATAGTGAGGCCAATGCCATGAGAAATATAGTCAAAGTCTTTGCATTATATTTTATCCAGCGTCTTGACAGACTAACAGCAATTATGATTTCGGCTGATACACACAAAACAGCAATTGTCACAGTTATGATTAAATCAAGTGTAAAGATCAAGTAAAGACCCCATTCTCATCTTATTTGCGATAGGACATATTCCCCATTCTCCATTTAAAATAAGTATGCTACTTTATCTGATTTTTTTTCAAGAAGAATTTCTCCTCCACATTCGGGACAATGACGCTTAATTGTAACAAGTTCCTGCAAATAATCAGTTCTAACCGTATTACGAATGAACTCGTCAGCTTGACGAATCATTCTGAGATAGATCTCATCCCACATCTGTCGACGGTACTCACGAGTTGCATTAACAAATTTGTTTGTCCAGACTATGACTTTTACCTTCTGCAATATCTAGGAAGATAGCCTTATCTATTAGCTCATTTTGAAGGTTTCGAACCACGTCAGAATTGGTTGAATCTTCTCGTAACCGATAATGATTGAGATATTTTTATTTCTTCAGCTTTGGAAGGTGTTCTCAGTTTTTGAGATCGATGCCCAATAAATTGAAGAGGAATCAGCCGTAGAGTCACGAAAAACGCTAATAAAAACATTTTAATCCTTAGTACTTATGTTTTTATCATTGTTTCACCCTTCTAATTGACTGTTACCCAATTTTCGTGCCCACAGTAAGGACATTCTGGGACTTGTTTCTGCTCAACATGCTTGAGCTCCTCATACTCAATTTCATGCACCCCTCTTAAGCAACGAGAACAAAAAATTGCTTCTTCTGTCTTAATCCTAGTTCCTGTCAACATCGAATGCGCACTAATCACTCCTTTCAGGATAGTGACCCTTGTACTACTAACAACTTTGTTCATCCGTTCAGAATTAGAATAAAGAATTCCTAAAATGAAAAAGAAACTCATTATAATTAATAACTCAATATTCTGGTACGTAGAAAAGCCTGTAAGCCACAGATATACGAGAATAGCTAGTAATCCAATCCAGTGGGTATGATTCCACAAAGCTTTGGACATGCGTGTAAATGCAGTTATTAGTTGGGTAATGGTGGCTATTCCGTAATCTATAAAAAATTGTTTTACTATTCCAAAAAAAGCTTTAAATCTACTTGGAAGACGACGAAAACCACCAACTATAGCTTTAAATATCCCCACACAGAATGTACCGATTGCTATGAGAAAGGTTTTAATCGCTTCCCTTTTTTGATAATTTTTCCAATAACCTATGGTGATAGTAATTAAATTCACTAACCTTTCATCATATTCTGTCCACCGTAAAGTCACTCCTATGACCAGAAGGACTATCCCAACAACTTCAGGCACAAAAACTAGAAAATCTTCTTCTATTCCTGTTGGAAAAATCACATAAACAAGTAAAGGAATGAAAATTAGGAAAATCCCGAAATAGCTTATAATAGCGCCAAGAGCACTCCATTCTGCAAAATTCCTTTCCCTTAGTACATCAATTACCAAGCTAAAAACTGTAGATAGAAAAGCGAGGAGAATTAATGCAACAGATATCCTATCGACCCCTATTCGTTCTTCTCCTAATGATAAAATTATAATAATCATTAGTGCAGAAGTAAAAGAACCCACTCCAATAATCATAGTTCTTTTTGAGATGATTCTTGATAATTTAATTTGCGATTCTCGTCCTGAATACTCTCGAGATTTCCTTTCTACCTGGGGTACACGAATTCGATCATCCTCAACAGGTGTTTTCGAAACTCTTTGTTTTGGCTTCATCGGTAAGATTTGTAATTTTTTGGGTGTTTTGGGAGATGAATCTTTACCTAATCCCGAAGCATCAGACTCTTGAATCTGCGATCCTTCTGTCAGAACTTTCTTTTCAGAATCCTCCATATCAGCAGATTTTAATTCTGATTCTCTGATCTCTTTTTCTTCAGCTGCTGGATCAGATCGCGAATCCATGATTTTTTGTTCTGACGCTTTTGATTTTTTAGCGATCGATCCACCACAATAGATGCAAAACTGTGCAAGGGGGGAATTCGATTTCCCACAAGAAGGACAATCAACGGAGGATGATGATACCATCTTGAAATCACCTTCTGGTGACTCACCATCTTTGATTTCTTCTGTCAAGATAGATTTTTCAGAAGAAGGAATTTTCTTTTTCGTTTTCTTCTCTAAGAAGATCCGATACCGCTCCAGTATGTTCTGATATACTTTTGAGCTTATTTTCGAATTTTTGTATAATTCTGTCTGTCGAAGAAACCATTGATGCCATTCTTGGACTTCTTTATCGGATTGAGATAATTCTGTTCCTATTCTCAACAATTCCTTATTATGTAACATAATATCTTTCATAATTTTTTGCCCTCCTTGTCTTCATAGTCTATTTTATGTCCTGTTGAAGTAGAGCTGCTAAATCGTCGTTTTACTTTATTTACTTTGATATCTTCCCTTTTAATATAACTAATAAACGTAATAAGTATCCCGAAGAATATTATGGCTCCGCCTAATAATATTAAAACAATTGATGGGAAAACTTCCCATGCTCCGAGTAAATTTGGAACCCCATCAAGATCAAATGGTCTTCCTTGAGCGAATGATGCAATAAGCCAAATAATTTCACCTACTATAGGGAAATTACGTATGCCTACTGTCCAATCACCTGAACCGTCAAAAAATATTCCTGAAATAACTAAAATTAACCCATAACAGAATGCCAGAACTCCGAAGGTCACGAATAGGAGTATAAATGTTGAATCAAAAATTGAGCGAGTAAAGTGTTTTAATTGTTGCCATATACGGGAAGCAAATTTTAATATTACAGTAACTGCTTTTGATAACACTTCAGAACATTGTTTTAGGAAATTCAAGATCTCTTGATTCCAAGCGCCAATAACGAGTAGAGAACCTCCTACAAACAAAAAGAAGCCCCACATTCTCATTGATGGGAAAAAAAGTAGGTAAATACCACATAAGTCTAGAATAATTCCTACCGACCCTGTTATATTCCAAAATAGACTCCGCACATAGCGAAGAAAATCTTTAATTGCCTGTTTAACTTCATTGACAGTTCTTATCATAAAACCGATGAACGCGTTCCAACGATGTCTTATGTAACTTTTAAGCTCAGTCCACCAAAGGATGCCATTTGCCGCTATTCCAACTACTACTACTATCCAGGAGATAGGATCAGTAGTGTACCCAACTTGATATAGTCCAACGAGAGTTATAATAATACTCAATATTGTTCCGTTTCTTCTGAAATTTGCATGACGGTACCAGGCAAAGAAGGATGAAGAATAACCTACCATGAAAAGGATAAAGGGCAAGAATTCTAGTATTTCTGATACCCAAGGCTGAAAAGCCAAGGCCATAAAGAAGAGTCCTAGGAAAAAGACAGTGTAACGAAGGAGCAAACCATGATACGTTTGGAAAAATACTTTTACTGCTAGATAAGCCTTTATGATTGCATTTTTTACCCCAACACCAGTTTCCCAGAGAAAATGAAGAGAACCAACAAATAACTTCCTCACTGAATGAGCAGTATTCTTAATATAATTATAAATCTGAGATAGCCAAGTCAAAACTAGAATAAATAAACCTATTACCATTAAAAGCTCTGATGGGATGTTAATAGCAATTAATTCAAACGAAAACCCTGCTATACCGAGAAAAACAAATAAACCACCTAATAAAGTTGTGGAGATCCTTATGATAGGTTCTAAGTATATTCTTACAAACACGATAAACCCTACAATTTTGGCCCAGAGAAATCTTCTCATATGAATGATAAAATCTCTTATGGAAATCAGGAAGGCCCATAACGAGTTACCAATAGCCCGTAGGATTTGAATTGAATTTTCCCACCAGGCCAAGCATATGGAGAGGAAACCAGCAAACATCCACAAAAGACCATCTAATCCTTGAGATCCTTCAACAGTCAGTAAAAATATCCCAATGGATATCATTAAAACCCCAATGAGTGAGAAAAGGTATCGTACAAGAGTCCAAAAATTCAATTTCACATATTGTATTAACCGAACCGAATTATTATACAAGGACAGTAATACTCTATGACCAGATCTAATAATTGCCCAAAATGCGTGTGTAATAACATTCCAGACGGTTTTCATCAAATCATATGCCATGTGTAGAGTTCTCGTGACGGCTTGACGAATTGTTTTTGCTACTTGTTTCATTAAGTGCCAAAGTTCCACTCGCCACAAGAAACTGGGTAATGCACTTCCAATCCCAATAAAGGAGTATGTAATAAGGAAAGGAATTTCCAAAAAGTTGGAAGTAGGTTCTACAATCAGAGAAAGCTGAAAGATTCCCCAGAAAAAGACTAAAATGCTCATTGTGGTAGCTATCCCTCGGAAATGTCTATGACGCGTGGGAAGATGCCAAATTGTTACTGTTAAGAGATAACCACAGAAAAAGAGAAGGGAAGATCCTGTGGTAATACCCTTCCAAGTCGCTAATCCCAAGATCATTAACCCGAGACCCGCTGTAGTCACTAATTTACGGTAATAGGTTTCGATAAACTGTTTGATCTTTTTAGCAGTTCTATGAAGAAGGTTGTACAACTCCATTCTCCAGAGATAAATGGGTATTACACTAGCAGTTCCCATATAGAGGATTGAAATTGCTGATGGCCAAACTGACTCAGAGCTAGAGAAATCTATCCTCCAGTTTCCTGGAATTAATCCCCACAGAAAAATAACTATACTTAATATTGTAGCAATTCCTCGGAAATGTCTATGACGCGTGGGAAGATGCCAAATTGCTACTGTTAAGAGATAACCACAGAAAAAGAGAAGGGAAGATCCTGTGGTAATACCCTTCCAATTCGCTAATCCCAAGATCATTAAAGCAAGGCCCGCTACCGTCACCAATTCACGGTAATAGGTTTCGATAAACTGTTTAATCGTTTTAGCAGTTCGACGGAAAAGCCGGAAAACTTCTTTTTGCCATAAGAAAGCTAAGAACACACTGGCAGTTCCTGTATAGAGAAGTAAGATTATAGATGGCCAAACAAGTTCGGAACGTGAGAAATCAATGTTCCAATTCCCCTGAAATAAGCCAGAAAAGAAAACGACCACACTCAACGTAGTTGTAATCCCTCGGAAAGATCTATGACGTGTGGGAAAATGCCAAATTCCCACAGTTAACAAATAACCAACGTAAAAGAGAGGAGCAGCGACCTCAAATATATCATTCCACCATAAGGAGCCAATAAACATCGAACTCAACCCAAATACTGAAATTAATTCGCGATAATAGGTTTCTATGAACCGTTTAATCGTCTCAGCACTTCGACGGAAAAGCAGGAAAACTTCTTTTTGCCATAAGAAAGCTGATATCACACTGGCAGTTCCCAAATAAACGATCGTAACTATTGGCGGCCACACTTTAGAGCTCCAGTTCCATATAACTACACCCCAGAGAAATACACTCGCGCTCAGAGTGGTGGTGATTCCTCGGAAATAAACTGGATGTTTCGGAAAGCGCCAGATAATCATTATCAGAGCATACCCAAATAAAAACGAGACGGCAGGTATGAGATGAAATGGACTATTTACTTCCCAGAATTCAAAGAACTTAAAAAATACAGAACCAGCTACCATGAACCCAATACCAATAGCTGTGACGAGTTCCCTGTAAGAGGTTCTGATAAAAAACCATATCTGGTGAAGAACATGATAAAGTTCTTTTCTCCATAGGTATGAATCCACTCCCAAATAAAAAACAAAAAAGGTTCCAGGAATCAAAACACCTAGATTTGAAGGATAACTAGTGATCTCAGGTAGGCGACCTAGGGAGAAAAGGACCAGAACTAAACTCCAAAATATGAGAACACTGCTCCACACAGTATTGACCCCTCTGGAGTACTGATGTTTTGGGAAATACCACACACCTACTCCAATTAAATACCCTGCTATTAAAGCGACTGTAGGAATTAGATAACTATCAAAAGAATTTCTTTTGATTATTGGAAATCCAATCACTCCTAAGAGAAGGGGAATTATTGCTCCAGCAGTGGTAATTTCACGATAATATTGGCTGAGGAATCTTACCGATTGAGTATAGAAATTATTTATGATTCTAAACCACATTCGATAGATTAAGAGAAGACCAATCCCAACATAATATCCCCGAAAACTTCCAATCAGCAAATTCATCATTAATTGATTGCTCAAAACCTGGAAGTAAGAGTCAGGGTAAAATAATCCAATCCCAATTAGAAAAGCAGCGCTTATCAATACTATTACTTGAACAACTGGCAGGTACCTTTGGCCAAAATCACGGAGTCTTTCTGGAACTCCAAAGAAATATAAATCTGCATATAATATACTAATGCCCATAAAACCAAGAATAACAAGAATAAGGAAAACACCCAGAGTAAGACGCTGCTCGAAGATAATAGTTAATATTGGAAGTGCTACTACTAAGAACACTAGAGCTTGACTGATACTTAGTTCAATCGTTCTCAAGATTAAAATTCGATTGTTCCAGATTAACTGGTTAATGTGATTGAACCACGTACCCCACACAATTACTACCCCTAAAAGAATTCCGAATTCTCCAGCAATTCCTTGAGGCCATATTGTAATTATCCACTCATTTCTCGAGGCCAAAACGACAAGTATACCCAAATTGAAGAGGAAAGCTCCAATAATCGTCACAGTGTAACGAAATATAGATGTTAAGTTCACACGGATAATATAAAGGAATGTTTCATCTAGTTAAGTAGCTTCAGCAAAAAAACCAAAAAAAGTTAGAAAAAGGCCAGAAACTAATAAAATGTCTAGAAGAGACGAAGAAAAAAAGCCTTGTACAACTAATTCACAACTGCAAGGAATTCCAGTTAGGAACAATCCTGTAAATCCAACTATTCCTCCAAAATTAGTTATTTTATTTCGCCTGACATTTATGTATCGTAACTGGAAGAAACCTATTACTAATCCTACTATGAAAATTCCTAATATGAAAACAACTACTCCAACTGATATATCAGCAAATATTGGTATATTTGCTTCGAATATCTTTAGGATGAATAGAATAAAAAATGATAATGAGGCTATTCGAACCATTGCACGGATCTGGGCCTCCCAATTCTTAAAATTAGGTGGGGAGAATTCATCAATTGAGATACGGTCAGGGGAACTTGTTTCTGATTCTATCATGGATTTTCGACTCCTTCTGAATGTATTGATGGTTCTAAACGCATTCTGGTTAGATATTTACTGAATCTCCTTCCCAAGTAGAACTCAGGAATAATCAAAATGATAGCACAGACTACAATTAACATAGAAAAATCTACTGGAGGACCATGGTTATCAATTAAAACTGGTGACCCCATAATTAACTCCCTCTCTATCCCTTCTGAACATCTGGCTACTACTTTTAGAATACAATAAGAATCCTCTGAAACATCTCGTGTATCCCACATCCAATAATTTTCAATAATATTTTCAACGAGTAGAATCCAATTTTCCCCATTATCAACAGAATAGTATAATGTATACATTACCTCATGTTCAAATACATCGTACGAAGGTGTCCATTCGATTTTCACCCTATCCTTCAAGATCACATCACTCAGAGGAAAAATATATACCATTTCTGTAATAGTATCCGAAACAAGTGATAAATCTTGTGAAACTAGTGGATAATTGTCCTGGAACCCTCCATCTATTGTATAAGGGTTATCTCCGATGCCATCACCATTTAAATCCGAACTAGCCCAATCATCCCAAAAATTAAATATAAATTTGTTATTTTTCTCATTTTGTGCCAAGAAAATTGAGGCTTGAGAACTTCCTTCAGAATTACCAAACCCATTTCCGATGAAGTCATTATTCCGAATGACGTTGAAATCTGAATCTTCTATTTGGATACCATAGTTGGTGTTGTTTGATATTTCATTATACGAAATAAGATTGTTATCAGATAGGCTTAGTAAAAGCATCCCATATCCACGGTTATTATTAAAACTATTATTAAGTATTGAATTGCTACTTGATATGTAGAGTCGTATCCCATCACTATTGTTGTAGATGGTATTTCCAGTAATACTATTATCGTTACATTCATCAGCTAGGTAGATCCCAACAGCAGGATTATTAAATATAGTATTATTGTAAATTAGATTATTAAATGACCTTTCAACAATACCAATTCCTTCAAAATTATTATAAATAATATTGAACGAAACGATATTTTCCCCACCTGAACCAATGACAAGACCATCTTGATGACCATTACCAATTTCATTATGAGTTAGAAGGTTTCTATCTGACCCCCAAACCTGAAGTCCTCCTACATTCCCAGTCAGAAGATTTTCAGAAACCTCATTATCAGTGGAAATATCAACAAGTGCTATCGCACCAGAATTATTAATAACAGTATTATTGTGTATTAGGTTGTATCTAGAAGCAAAGAGAATTAAACCATCACCCTCATTATCAAATATTTGATTATCACTGATAACGGAATTAGTAGAGCCCCGAAGATTTATCCCACCATCAGGACCATTATTATAAACAACATTTCTTGATATAGTCACATTATGGGCACTATCCAATGAAATTCCTGAATTACAGTCATATAGCGTATTATTAAAAATGAAATTATCCTTGCTATTAACTTCAACTCTTATTGCCCACTCACAATTATCCACAGTGTTATTTAAAATAGTATTAGAAGACCCCCCAAATAGTACAATTCCAGTACGCTCAGGGAAATTCCCTCTATTAGTATTTCTTACCACATTATGGGAAATATTTGCATTTTCAACATTATGAAGACTTATTATCTCAAATGCTTCAGTTAAAATGCAATTAGTAAGCTGAAAAAACAAGTTTGTATCCCAAATCGATATTGCAGTCTCAAAGCCTCCTGAACTTATTATTTCTAAATTCTTGATAATAATTGGATTTGCTTTACTTCCTACTCCAGGCCATCCTTCCGAGGTTGCTTGTGCAAGAAAGTCAAGGTTCCCCATGATAGTTATTGGATCGTGATCCATGTAATTGGTCCTTTGGACTTTATAACGTGAGTGGGCTTCGAAGACAGATAATTCCATATCATTCTCATAGGGAGAAATCTGTAAATTCCGATTCCAAGTTTTATCACTTTTAATGTTTGTATTTACCAAAATCAGAGCAATTAAAACGAGGATAACAAAACAATAAGTTCTATGTTTCACAAGATTAACTGAATCGAGGACCATGTAATTTCACCAAATAAAAGTAATAACTCTCCATCGTCTTAAAAAGTGTGATGGTGTTTTCTTATGGCAAATACTTTGTGGCACAAACATTCAGATTTTTTCATACTAATTCTTATAAGAAGGGATATTAATTCGAGAATGTGAACTAATTTTGAGGTATGCGGAGCTCAATCCAGAAAAACTATGGAAATTGATCAATTATGAATGATAGCTTGGAAATTCACGTATTTGGACCACTGAAAACAAATTTCGATCCAGGAGCAAGATTATCTGAGGATACTGTTGTAAAATTACCATTCGTATTGAATGAATCTGTTGAGCAGCTTCTAAAGAGGTTAAATTTATCAAAATCGGATTATGGAGAATGTTTTATTAATCATACAATTGTAAATAACCATACTGATTTTGTTCCAAAAAATGCGCGAGTAGCGATATTTTCCCGTGGAATGCTTTTGATCGATGGTGGATTATACCTTAAGAAATGGAAGGATTAATCAAATGACCATTAAAAATTTGGATTGACAAGTTATGATTGATGTTCATATCTATGGTTTTTTAAAAAAGAAATTTGATCCAAATGCTTCACTTGGAGACGATTTGATAATTAAATTGAAGCACCGCGATGGTTTACTTCTTCAAGAATTGTTTGCGGATCTTAAACTCTCTCAGGAGGAATGTGGAGATTGTTTTATTGATGGAAAAGTAGTTAAAAGAGATCAAAATCCAGTAATTGAAGAAAACTCGCGTGTAGCAATCTTTTCAGAAGGGATGTACCTTCTATGCGGTGGACAACATTTGAAAGGTCATGGGTTCATAACTCGATCTGCTCCAAAAGATTATGACTATTTTCACTTATCAAACAGGTGAGTATTTGGTTCATATTTTTGTAAAATTATTCGCTACTCTTCGAGATAGGGGCCCTGAAGGGTTAGCAATTGGTGAGTCTTTCCCTCTGACAATAGCAGCGAATACAACCTTTAACCAATTATTAGAGCAGTTAAAGATTACTACCGAAGAAGCAAAGATCATTATGAGAAATCATACAACAATTAAATCACTTAATGAATTCTTACAGGAAAATGATGAGATAGCTATTTTTCCTCCAATAGGTGGGGGATGAGGAATATTTTTTTCGCTAGCAACTTTACCATTGCATGTAATCTGCTCTTTAGCTTAATGAGATTGTATTAACCATTGATTAGTAGGTAATCACGTCATTTCGTAGTATTTCAATATTTTCGAAGATCGAAAAGTTTAAGGTTGATGATCACTCTAACCTCACCAACTTCCAAAGAACAAAAATGTCACGCTTTGGAAATCAGACTAATCTTTGTAATTTTCTAAATAAAACCGTAGGTGGTAATTATGCCTCAAATATTAAGAATTAATATGTCAGACATGAC